>CAZKOC010000044.1:0-12929 GCA_964554275.1 uncultured Weeksellaceae bacterium | reverse complement strand
ATTCACGTTTTATGTTTACCGTGTTGTTTTCTTTGTTGACCGTGAAGTCAAATAATAAATTACTGTTCATTTTTTCCTGTTTTTAATTGTTAATAATACTTCGTCAAGTTGATTAAATCTATCCTCCCAAATCTTTTTGAATTGTTCCAACCACTTATCTATTTCTTTCATTTTGTCAATCTCAAGTGAGTAGTAAATCTCCCTGCCTTTTTGTTCTTGTTTTACAAGTTCGCATTCTGTCAAAATGCGTAAATGTTTTGAAATCGCTTGTCGGCTTGTGTTGAAGTTTTCGGCAATGGAATTGGGAGTCATTGCCTGTAATGCAATTAAGACGAGGATGGCTCGCCTTGTCGGGTCGGCTATTGCTTGAAAAATGTCTCTTCGCATCGTTTATTTGTTTTAATGAAACCAATCAGTTGCAAATATAGACGCAACTTTTCGGTTTCGAAAATTTATTTTCAAAAAATATTTTTTAAAGTGAAAATGTAAGGAAGTTTGAAGTCGTAGGGTGTTTGGAAAGTGCAATGAGCTCTGAAACATAGAAAGCCTTGCCCCCTTTTGATTGTCAGCCATAAGCAAAGTTGGTCAGAGATGCTTTAAAGATGTCCGCCGAAAAGTCAGCAGTTGAATTGCGTTGCATAATCAAATACGCGTTGCCTGTCCCTCGTCTTATGGAACTTTTAAAACGTTGTCTGATTGTTTTTATTGTCAGTCATTATTTGCGCTAATGTTTGCAGTTCACACGGTCGCCCAAAAAATGGTAGCTAACGGTTTCGGAGCACAAAACTCCAAGTTTGCACGTCAGCCCGCCTGCCGCAAAACCCGTGTTAGTGGGAGTTATTTTATGGAATAACATCATATTTTGTTTCTGCTTGGTTGTTAAAAATGTCTTTTTGGATTTTCTGTCCAATTTCAGCAGTTTTCTCAAGATTTGAATTTGTTATGATTTTCAAAACAGGTGCTTCTTTCGCATCATATTGAGGTTTGTTTCCATAAGTTGTCATTTTTATTTCAAATCCGTTTTGAGTTGCAAATGTCTTTAACTTGTCAATATATGGAATTTGCTGGTTTGTCATAGCTTCAAATTCAATTTGGAATTTACCGCTGTCTTTCACGAAATAAATACAATCAATTCCGTTAGATGTAATTCCAATGAAATCAAATTCAGTTTTATTCTTCTCTAACAGTTTAAGTTCTCCACCCAGTTGAGCAATTTCAATTTGCTTCGCTCTTTGAATAAAACTTTCTGATTTTTCAGTTTTATTTCCGCAGCCAAATAATGATAAAATTCCACTTAAAATTCCCATACTTATTATTGATTTCATAAATTTCTGTTGTTCGTTATAATTGCCACTAACGGGAGAGCATTGGCGAAGTGGCGGATAAATTGAGATGAAAGTTCAATTTAGCGAGAAAGTAGCCAATGCGTTTCGAAACTAAATTACAAAAAAATGTGAAACGGAACGCATTTGGCGTGAAAAAATTTACGGAGTGCGATGTGGCGCATTAACCCGCCATTTTGCCAATGTAATGTTGTGCGTTCGTTTTTCTTTGTTTTAATTCTTCACTATCTTTTTTGAAACGATTCCTTTATCCGTTGTAATTTGCATCAAGTAAATTCCATTAGCAAGATTACTTATTCCTACAGTACTTTTATTAATAATATTTTCACTTTGAAGTGTTCTGCCGTTCATATCTAATATGAGGGCTTTGTTAGCAGTAATATCCGTTAACTTAATATTAATAATGGATGAGGCAGGATTAGGATAAATTGATATTTGATTTTCTAATTGATAATCCGTAGTGGATAAATTTGATACAATTTTTCGTATTCGATGATTGACTAGATCGGCAACAAATAATGCTTCATTTGGATCTATTGTTATTCCATATGGTTTGTTAAACTTAGAATTGATTCCAATACCATCTGCAAAACCCTGCGTACTTCCTGCTAAAGTTGTTACTAAACCATCGGGTGTTATTTTTCGAATCAGATTATTTTCTGTATCAGCCACAAAAACATTTCCCGAATTATCTACTTCAATATCAACGGGATAAAAAAACTTTGCTATAGTTCCTAATCCATCGATATTACCTTGCCCATTTCCTCCTGCTAAAGTATTGGCAACTCCGTCGGCAGTTATTTTTACAATTCTGTTGTTATAGGTATCCGCTACAAACACATTTCCATTACTATCTACAGAAACACCAAAAGGGGTATTAAAATAAATTCCTGTTGCACTCCCGGCAAAAGTGGTAACTACTCCATCGGGTGTTATTTTTTGTATACGATTATTATATTTGTCAGCCACAAAAACATTTCCCGCAATATCCACAGCAACTCCGGAAGGATGGAAAAATTGTGCATCAGTACCTGTACCATTATCATAACCCTGTGTGCCCCCAGCTAAAGTTGTTACAACGCCATCAGAAGTTATTTTTCTGATGCAATTATTATTTGTATCGGCTATGTAAACATTTCCAAGAGTATCCGCTGCAAGTCCAGAAGGCGAACTAAATTGTGCTTCAGTCCCTATAGCATCAATATAGCCTTGAGTACTTCCTGCAAAGGTAGTAACTAAACCTATAGGGGTAATTTTTCGAATACGATGGGTATAAGCATCAGCTGTATAAATATTTCCATTTACGTCTGTAGTAATACCAAAAGGGTGATAAAATGTTGCTGAGCCACCCATACCATCAGTTTGTCCATAGTTGCTGCTTCCCGCGAATGTAGTTACTGTTTGTGAGTTGACATTTAGTAAGAACAAAAGAGAACTTATAACAAAAAAAATCTTAAGCTTATTTTGCATAATTTTATTCATAAATTTTAATTTATCGAGTTCTGTTTTTTAGTAAAATGACGCACAACGGTTTGCGGCTTGGCGAAAGGCGGGTTTTTAGCACAAAAGTTCAATCGAAGAACAAATGTTGAACTTTGCACAAATGTCCAATCGAAGCCGTTCAGCCCGCCTTTTGCCAAATCGCTGTTAGCTGCTGCCATACTTTCAATTGGTCTTTGGTTATTCTGAAAAAGTTTCAAATGTTTGTCCATTGTAGCGATATAGTCCGCAGTTTCGTGTTCCAATCCAAATGTTTCCATCTTTGTCTTCAAGCATACTAAAAACAAAATATTTACTCATTCCGTCATTGGTATTATAATTTTTAAAGGTTTTTCCATTGTATCGCCAAACTCCTTCATCGCTTTCTACTGTAGAAAGTTTTTCTTCTCCGCTGAACCAAATATTACCTGATTTATCTACCAAAACAGGATTGCCAATTCCAACCTTTTCGGTGAAATTCGTAAAGTCCTTTCCGTTGTAAATGAAGTTTCCGTTACCTCTGCCACCAAACCAAATTATTCCGTTTTTATCTTTTAATATATATCTAATCCAACCATCTCCATTGGGCTTGGAAGCTGTTATAGACTTTCCGTCAAAACGAATAACTCCTTCATTTGCGATAGGTCCAGAACCTATCCAAATTGTTCCGTCACTATCTTCTAAAAAGCATTGTATCCATTTAAGTTGAAGGTTTTGATTGTTGCTAATGTTCGTTTTGTCTAAAAAGCGACTAAATGATTTTCCGTCATAGCAATACAAGTCTTGTGATGTTCCGAACCAAATTATTCCGCTTTTGTCTTGAAACATACTCCATACTGAATTTTTGGGTGATTGCGATAATGTTGTTCCAAAACCATTTGTGAATGAAATTTTTGAAATCGTCTTTCCATCGTAACGACTAACGCCATCGTCCGTCCCAAACCAAATATTCCCCAATTTATCTTCTAATATTGAAAAAACAGAATTATTACTTAATCCGTCTTTTTCTGTGAATTGAGTAAATTCTTTTCCGTCATATAGGTAAACACCTTCGCCAGTTGTCCCAAACCAAAGGTTGCCTGCTTTATCTTGCAGGCTACGATTAACATTTTGATGTTCGTTTGTGCCTTGTGTTTTGGTCAGCTTTACATTTTTACTTGTAAATGATAGTTGTTCCACAACAATTTTACTTGGTTGTTCTATTTTTGTCTGTCCGTTGCAACACGTAAAGAATATAGGCACTAACAGTAAAGAGAAGATTGAATATTTGAATTTTGTCATTTGTTATTTTATTTCTGTTAGTATTTTCGTTTGTTTAATGGTTGCAGCTAACGTTTCGCGGCTTGGCGATGTGGCAGAAATCGTTCAACTTAAACGGAACTCCGCTCTTTTGCCAAACTGCTTGTTGGTGGCAGTTTTTTTATTTCTTCTGAATATTTTATTGCATTACTAAATATTTGAATTAATTCAGGTTGAGGCTCGCTTAGGCTTCGTGCTAATTTTTCATTTTTGTCAGCACTATTCATCCAAATTAAAGTGCCAAGATTGCCTGTGCTACTGACAACTAACATAGGTATATAGACAGATGATTTGTTATGATTATTTTGATGCCTACTTTTTGTTTTAATCAAAATCTTTGCACTTTTTGACCAATCTCCCCAACATAATTCTCCGTCATCAAACTCAACAGTAGGATTTAGCCCTCTTACTAATGGATGATTTTTTTCTTCTTCAACAACTTCAGTAGCTATTGGTGCTGTAACACGTTTGAAATTACATATTTCACAACCAAAAGCTGTTTGAAGCATATTATTTCTCAATCTTCTATAAATTATATCGTGTGTGCCAAATAGTGTGCCGCCTTTTCTTACATATTTGATTATTTTTTCTTGAATTTTTTTCCGTTTCCCCTCTGATTCAGATAGTTTTGTAACATCAGAAACAATAATTATTATCATATGAACATATTCTGGTAAAAGCGGATAGTTCAATAACTCATCTGGTTCAACAAGACATTTGTAATTATATTCAGGATTGTCTTTTTGTAAAAGGGCAATTAACTTTTCACTTACAGCTATGTCGTGGTCATTCCAAATAATTATGAACTTCTTTTTAGATAGTTTTGGTTTTATTCGTCTCCACAGATATAAATGTAAAGCATTATTTCTTCTATACCATCCCAAAAAATAAGCAACTATAGCAAAAATAAGATTTACTAACAACCCTTGTCCTATGGTCTTGTCGAAAAAACTTGATAAAAATTCAGTCATTACTAGAAATTATGGTTCAAATCCTTCAAATATTATGTTGTCTATATAGCTTTCTTTTTTCTTGTGTGTTTCTTTATCTCTTACAGTCCAAGCTAATATAGGTAATCCATTCTTTCTTAATTTTTCCACTGATTTATTAGGTATATCTTGTATATTATGTCCAATAAAATGTGGTTGACTAATAAAGTTTAGATAGTATTTTTTTAGGAATACTTTTTGTAAAAAATTTATTTTTTCACCCTTATAACTACTTGATAATTGTCCTCTTGGGATACTTGGTGCATTTTTAACGAATAGTTTCAATAAATAAGGATTAAACGATTGAATAGCTATTTCACCTTTGTACTTTTCTATCTGTTTGATTAAAATATTTTGAATTTTCTTGTTTCTTCTTTTTCCTTGATTTTTTATTTCAATTAAAATTGGGACTTGTCCTTTTACTAAATCAAAAACCTCGTTCAGTAAAGGAATGGTTTGTTTAGAGTTTAATAATTTATAATTTTTGATATTATTTGAATTTAATGTTTTGATGAAAATATTCTCTCCACACATTCTTTTTAAATCTCCATCGTGAAATACAACTATCTCGTCATCTGATAATAAATGTATATCTAATTCTATTGGGTAATTTTTGTCGACAGCAACTTGAAAGGCTGATAAAGAATTTTCTGGAATAACGTCATTGTTTGAGTGTAATCCTCTATGAGCAATAGGTCTATTTTTAATCCAATCTAAAATCATCTTTTTTAGTTTGTTATCGTATGTCGTTTTTGTAAAATTGCCACCAACGGTTCGCGGCTTGGCGCAGGCGGGGACTTTTAGCACTACCTTTCATACGAAGCACTTCACCCCCGCTTGCGCCAAACCGATGTTATGTGTTCGCCCTTCTTTTTCGTATGATGTTCGTTCATATTTATTGTGTCGCTTTTGCTATTTCAATGCTAAGTCTATCAATATTTGTTTGATGTTTAAATGTTTCGCCTCTTGAATTTTCTTAGTGTGTTCAGCGACCAAGTTTATCCAATCAAATAACTTCGTTTTTTCAGTCGTTTTAGTTTCCCAATATTCAGAAAGTTCAAAAGCTGATGTTTGCATAATTGTTTCAACGATAGTCGAGACATTTTCAAACAAGTTCAAAAATATTCTCGGTACTTTTTGATAAACCTTTTTTCCAATCACGTAATCACCTTTTCCACCTGCTGTAAACAAATCCCGAACATTTGGACAAACAACCGCTTCACGAGTTACCAACCAAATCGCCAATCTTCCGAATTTGTCACTACTGTTGCCAAAGAGTTCAGGGAAATAAACCATAGCTCGGTTTTTTAATTCCTGTTTTTCTTTCAGAGAAAGATTGTTCCAAATTCTAATGACGATATTACTTGCCTTGCTGTTGTTTTCGGCATCCATCCACCAAAGTTCTTCGCCTGGTTTCAGTTTACTTTTGTAGTAGTCAACAATCGGTCTTATAGGATTTTCTTTCTTTCGTAAGGTGTCATAAGGCATTTTGATTTTATCAAAAATGGTTTTGCCTTGCTCCAAATTCATATCAATCAAATAGCGTGGCGAATGTGTTACCACAACTTCCGATAAAACTTCTTCATAAGGGCGACAACGGAATTCTATTGGACTTGCCAATTTTGCGAACAGCATAAAAATGCGTTCAACATTATCAACTCTCGTGCTTTCTAAAACACTATTTCCTGTTGTTTTCCAATGGTTTTGAGTTGTCGTTTTGACTTCAATTCCGTAATATTTTTTTGCAACAATATCAGGAAATTTTTGTCCTCCAATAAGTTCGATAGAATTTTCAAATGGCGTTCCTACCGCTAAATCGGTCATTACATCCCTTACATAAGGCTCAAGATTTCTACCTAAAAGCGTTGCTACTTTTTTGGAAGACTTTTGAGCGTGAACATTCAGCTCGTCAATTGTTGAGCCGAGTAATAAATCAAATTCGCTTCTGTTTGGGTCTGAATTTCCTGAAACTATCATCTTTACTTCTTAAAATATAAGTCCCAAACTTCTTCAATTCTTTTGGCTAAGTTATAAGCCAAAAGAGGTGGAACCGCGTTGCCAATAATTTTATACGCTTGTGATGGGCTAACTAAAAATGAGCCTTTTCTTCCGTTTTTATTTTCGATTACAAAATCATAATCGGGTGGAAAAGTTTGGATTAAAGCACATTCTCTTACCGTCAATCTTCTTTCTTTTAATCCTTTGTTCAGTTCTGCTTTAATTTGTCCGCCATTTTCTTTTGAAAGCCGTCTAAACTCGATATTTCCGTGATGTTCAGAACGAATTGTTGGCGAAATGCTACCCAATTTTACTTCGGTTTGTCCTTGACAATGCTTACCCATAAACTTCGCTTTTGAATAAAATTTTTGGGACAAGTCTTCCGTATTTTCGGGTTCTCGCAAATGTCTGAACACATCTTTTAGTTGAACAAAATGTTTCAATTCCTCGCCCTCGTTTGTATAAGAATGTGTTGGCTTTGGATATGGACTGTATTGTTCTGAAATAGTTTCTTTTTCCAATTCAGCTAAAGCTGATTTTTTCAAAGCTGATTTTTTGATGCCGATAAAAATTACTCTTTCTCTTGATTGAGGAACGCCAAAATCTGCGGAATGTAATACTTGTGGGTCGAGTACAATGTAACCGTTTCCATTTGCGGAAGAAAAATCATTTTGGATAATTGATTTTACATCGCCCAAATTAACCAAACCTTTTACGTTTTCCGCAATGAAAATTTTCGGTTGCGTAATTTCAATCACTTCTTTCATCCACATATAAAGCTGACCGCGAGTTTCAACGGAAGCAGTTTTATCGTCAATGAGTTCTCCTTTATGATTTTTGTGAGAATTAAATCCGTTTCGTTTTCCCGCGACGCTAAAATCCTGACAAGGAAATCCGCCCGTTACCATATCCACTTCTTCGGGGAAAACATTTACACCGTTTCGGTACATTTTTACCAAATCAACAATACTTTCCTTGTAAAAATCTTCCGCATTGTGCCCTCGTTTTGAAAAATAATTGACCCAAGCGTTTCTCGCGTCAGTCAAAATATCATTAGCGAAAACGGTTTTGAATTTTGTTTTTTTGAGTTGTACAAAACCGTTTTTTAATTTTTTGTCAATGAAATGAGGTGTTAGAACTTCGTTTATTGATTGTTGTAAAACGGAAAATCCTCCCTCAAATCCCAAGTCCATACCGCCACAACCTGAAAAAAGCGAAAGTACATTTAATATGTCTTTCTTTTCTTCTGTAATATTTTGAGTTCTTCCTTTTGGATAGTACAAAATGTCCAACTGTGGTTCTTGAACTACACTGATTTCCGTTTCCATTGTTTCTGTTCGCATAGTTTTAATGTTTTACAACATTAGATTTTATGTGCTTTACTTTTTGCTCCGCAACTTTCAAAACCTTGCTCGCGCAATCTTCGTCTGCGATTTCATAAGCTATTTTCTCGCTCATAAACTGAATTAATAAATATTCTTTATCAAGTTCCAAGATTTCCGCGAGTTTTATAATGTTATCTTTTGTTGGCTTTCGTTCGTTACGTTCAATTTTACTCAAAATCGCTTGGTCAATGTCGAGATACGACGCTACTTGCCTAAGTAACAAGCCCAAACTTTCTCTTTTTGTTCTTATGATTTGTCCGACTGTTTCCATTTGAATATTATGACTTGACATTGAGTGTCAAAATTATAATTAAAATTGGATTTACAAAATCTTTGGATATAGAATTTTATCAATAAGGTCTTTAAAAGTGTTTTCTCTTCGGGTTTTCTTCAATTCGCACTCCCATAATACAATCACGTTCCAACCTAAATTATTTAATTCAGCGATGTTTTTTTCGTCCCTCGCTATATTTTTGTCAATTTTCTCTTGCCAGAACTCTTTGTTAGTCTTGGGCATTACGTAGATTTTACAATTAGTATGCCCGTGCCAGAAACAACCATTTATAAAAACTACGGTTTTGTACTTGGGTAGTTTGAGGTCTGGTTTTCCTGGGAGCTTTTTGTCGTGAAGTCGGTATCTGAACCCTTCGGAAAAAAGAAAATGGCGTACAATCAGTTCAGGTTTAGTGTCTTTTCCCCTGACTGAACTCATTATTTCGCTCCTTCTTTCTTTACTTACTTTATCTGTCATCTTTCACAAAGATATGAATAAGATTTTTTGGGAAACCAATGTGATGTAGTGGGTTTCGAGGGTGACACATAACGTTTTGGGGCTTTGCGTTCGGGCGGGAAATCGAAGCACAAAAGCTGGTTTTATTACTAATGTTTAATTGAAAAACTGCTGTTGAATTTTGCACTTCAGCCCGCCTGACGCAAAACCCTTGTTAGTGGCTGCCTTTCTTGTCTGTCGTTGGTTACCTGTCATTTCAGTCCCCATTTTTCAATGCAATAATTCACAAGTTCTTCAATGTCGGTTAGCTGTCGAGAAGATGCTTCTCCTCTAACATAAAACTCTTTTCCATTTTGTCCTTTTAGAAAAATTGGTCTGCGTTTGCTTGGCGTAACTGTTACAACAAAAATGTATTTTTCATTAAGTTGATAGAATTGTCCTGAAACGTTACTCTTTATTGAAAAGGATAAAAAGTGTTCTAACATTTGGTCAAACTCAAGCATAAAAAAGTCCTTTTGGTTTTTGTCTTCCGATAGTGAAAAATCGAAAGAAAGACCTTGTGGTATGCCTTTGTCAGTAACTCCAATAATTAAGAAACCACCATTTGAATTTAGAAAAGCACAAATGGCTTTTGCTATTATTCCCTTTACTCCAATTCCGCCTTTACCTGTCGAGAAATTATACAAAAGAGCTGGCTTAAATTCCACTTGATTGCTTTCTCCTTCTTGAATAATTTCTTCTAAAGTTTTTGGTGCTTGTTGTATTACTTCAACTTCTTCATCTTCTGGCTCTCCCCACCAATATGGCTTGTCAAGTCCTGTCCAGTCAAAAGGCGTTTCAATAATATTATATGTCGCAGGTTCGTCTTCTCTGTATCCTTCTTCCCACTCGTCTCTGCAACAATAAACCACTTCAATAACTTTATTGTCTGTTTGGTAATTGTAAAAAGTATAATACTCGTATTCTCTTTGAAGTTCAAAGATTAGTCTGTCCGAATGGTCGTTTAAGAAACTGATGTTTCCTATTCCGTGTATAAAAATTTCTTCGCCTTCTTTGTCGTCATATACGTTGACAGGCTTAGGAGTATCTACGATTAGAAAAATGCCAATTCCATTTCCAAACGCATCGCTAAATTCAACTTCACTTTCTCCTAATTTTATTTTTGTTTTAGTGCCTGGGTCAATGAATGATTTTAATTCTTCTCTTACCTGTTTGTCTGAATAATATTTCTTTTGTTTGGCTTCTAAAAGAACATCAATATAGTTTTGATAATGCTTAAAGGCAAGATTTCTTGCAACGATAGGATTTTCGTTCTCAAATTTATCTTCAAATTGTAAAAACTCAATTTCGCCACTTCCTTTAATGTGTCGAATTAGTTTTGCCTTAACTACATAGTGAAAAGCTGCCATATTTTAAGTTAACTTGGATTTTAATAATTGTTCAATTTTATTGCAGGCTTCTTTGTCAATTCTTGATATTCCGACAACTTCAAATTCATTAATTCTTAAAGTTGGATTTAGTCCTTGAATTTCGGGAAGTAAATCTCTGAAGCAATCTAAATATGCTCTTTGGGCAGTCCGTCCACCAACGAAATTGAAATCGGTGGTAGTTTTGGTTTTACGGTAATTATCTGCTTTGTCCTTATGAGTTTGGCAAAGTTTTTTCCAATTTGCCAAGTCGAAATTTACTTTTAAACCTGTTGGGTAGCTTTCAATTGTTTTTAGCCTTGAAGAACTAAAATGTTGAAACTCGTCAAACTCGAAAATAAAATTGTGCTGTCCGCCAAAGTATGCATCACAATCAAGAGCAACAGAACGCTTTGTTTGATTTGCGGTTATGTCGCCATTTAATGATTTGAAAATTTTGTCAATTGTCGAAAAGTATTTGCCGAAATTTTCTTTGCCGTGTTTGTTTATAAACCAGTCAAATTTCTTGCTTGTCTGTGCTTGTTCGTTAAGAACCTTGCTTACTATTTCTGTTATTAATTTCTGTTTGTCGCCAACTGCCATTTTTGTCTATTTGTTAATTGGTTTATTGTCTGATGTTCGGTGTCCTAAGGTTGCCACTAACGTTTTGGCAGCTTTGCGAGGGCTGGGAAATAGAAGCACTAAAGTTCAATTTAGCACTACTGCTGAATAGAAGTACAAATGTTGAGTTTTGTACTTCACCCCAGCTCTTGCAAAACTGCTCGTTAGCTGACGTTTTTCCTCTCAATTTCTTTTAAATGGTTATCGAATTGTCTATATATTCTATTTGTAACTCTTCTAATCTCTCTTTTGGTCTGTCTATTGACAATCAATAATACAACAATAAAAGCAATAAGTGTTGCTATAAATTGCCAACCTGTTATTGAAAGTATAAAACCTTTATCATCAAAATTAATTTTTATAAATGGGGTTGAAGTCGCTAATATGTAAATTGCAATAATTCCAATATTGAATGTTTTAAGCAATAAACGACCTGGTTTTGTAAAATAATTTTTTATAGAGATAAACTCAAACTTTGTGTCGAGTAATTCATTAAATCTTTTTTGGTAGTAATTTTCGGAAGTTTTCGCAAAAATTAAACTTACATCAGAAATAAGCCTTTTGTATGAATGTGCTAAAAATATTATGAAAAATATTAAATGAAAAAGAATAATTTGGTAAACGCTTATCGCATTAGTAATTTCTTCCTTCCCAAAAAGTCCAACCAAACTTGTAGTCGTAATAATTGTAATAAAAATTGTGCCTCCGAAGTATAGAATTTTGTCCATATCACCTCGATAATGATGCCAAGATTCCCAAGCATTCACTGCAATGTCTTTATAGTGTTCCTTGACATCATCTTCAGAGTAGTCATCCTCAATAATAAATAAACTCGTTAAGTTTTCAGGAACAGTTTCGGTTTCTGGAAGGTTGTTTTCTTCGTCTAATTCACTCATATGTTTTATTTGATTAGTTACATTGATGGTTAAAATGGCAGCTAACGGTTCGGGGCTTTGTGAAGTGGCGGACTTTTAGCACGAACTTTCAATCGAAGCACCGACTTCAAATATAGCACAAAAGTTTCATTCGGAGCTGTTTCCCCGCCATTTCACAAAACCCCTGTTATCTGTCGTTCTTTTTTCGTCCGTTTGTTTGTCAGTTCCGATTTTAATCTTAAATTTGTAACCATTGTATAAGGTTAAACAACTTGGTTATGAGTGAATATTTGTCATTGTCGGAAGCGTCAGAATTAATAGGTAAAAGTAAAGAAACGCTTAGACGTTGGGATAGGGAAGGTAAATTGTCTGCCGTTCGTGAACCTATGAGCAATTATCGGGTTTATAGAAAAACTGATGTACAAACTTTGTTTTCAGAGTTTGTCGATATGGGTAGTCAGGAAATTGTTTCCAATTTTGTTGAACCCAATCACGAATACAAAGTTTTAGAACTTTTTGCAGGTGCAGGTGGTTTGGCTGTCGGAATGGAAAAGGCTGGTTTGAAATGCGTTGCTCTCAACGAAATTGATAAGTTTGCTTGTGCTACTTTACGCAAAAATCGTCCGAACTGGAATGTTTTAGAAGGCGATATTAAGGATTTTGATTTCTCGGAATACAACGGAAAGGTTGATGTTGTAACAGGTGGTTTTCCGTGTCAGGCGTTTAGCTATGCAGGTAAAAAATTAGGATTGGCAGATGCTCGTGGAACGCTTTTTTATGAGTTTGCAAGAGTGGTCAAAGAAG
>CAZKOC010000043.1:0-13055 GCA_964554275.1 uncultured Weeksellaceae bacterium | reverse complement strand
AATGTATAAATTTAGTTTGAAGTTATTCCTAAAATGAAGGATTTTGTACATTCTTTACCTTCCTACTTATCAGCCAAAGCCCTGTAAAAGTCAATAATCCGTTTAGAATAATTAATTCCACTCCGATTTTATAATCTCCGAATAAACTTTGAGAAAGGTTGGTTATCTGTTGTTTTGTAGATTCACTCCAATTCAATTTGTCCTGATACCATTGATAATTATTTACAACGTCGAGTACAAAAGTTAAAATCAATGCGATTAAACTACAAATCAAAGGAGTAAATCCTTTTACAACTCTCTTTGTAAGTATCCCGAACATGAATAAACCTAAAAGAGGACCATAAGTAAACCCGGCCAGTTTTAGTAAAATATCAATCAGAGAACCATTGTCGATCTCCCGGAAAAAGAAAATAAACAATAAGAATATTACAGCAAAAGAACTATGGACGAAAAGTCTTGTTCGCGTAATTTTTTTCTGTTTCTCAACATCAGAATCTTTGGGATTAACCCCTAAAATATCAATACAAAACGATGAAGTCAATGCCGTCAAGGCACCATCTGCACTTGGGAATAAAGCTGAAATCAGGCCAATTATAAAACAAATAGAGATGAAAAACGGTAAACCACTTTGCATGGCGATGGTAGGGAATAAATCATCACCCGCTTGTATATTCAAATTTTGAGATTGTGCGTACATTGCCAGAACCGCACCCAGAAAAAGAAAAATAAAAACCACAACCATCTGAAGTGTTCCCATGACAGACATATTTTTTTGTGAATCTTTTAGATTACTTACACTTATATTTTTCTGCATCATTTCCTGGTCAAGGCCCGTCATCGCAATTGTGATAAACATTCCTCCAATAACTTGTTTCAGGAAAAATCCGCCTGAATTAATGTCCGTGTTGAATACTTTTGTCAAACCATTTTCAGTTGCTGCATTCCAAGACTTTATCAGACTGAAATCCATTAAATTGGAAACATAGATCAAACTGATGATGAGCGCCAAAAGCATAAAGGTTGTTTGCAAAGTATCAGTCCAAACGATGGTTTTTACACCTCCCCGGTAAGTGTAAAGTAAAATGAGAACCATAATAATGATAGCAGTAACTTCAAAACTTATGTTTAAATCTTTCAGGATAAAGATTTCAAGCACTTTTATAACCAAATATAATCTCAAAGTGGCTCCCACTGTACGTGACAGAATGAAGAAAATCGCACCGGTTTTATGCGCATTTACGCCCAATCGTTTTTCGAGATATGTATAAATAGAAGTCAGATTCATTTTATAATAAATCGGCAACAAAACAAAAGCAACGATGAAATAACCAATCCAATAACCGATAACTACCTGAAAATAAGCAAATCCACCGTTAGCAACCGTTCCGGGAACTGAAATGAATGTCATACCTGATAAGGAGGTCCCAATCATTCCAAATGCCACAAGCCACCATTTACTTTTCTTGTTGCCAATGAAAAAAGATTGATTATCAGAATTTTTACTGGTGAAATGTGCAATGAACAAAAGCCCCAGAAAATAAATTACCACAATCAATAACATAATCGTTGAGTTCATATCTCGTTTTTAATTTCATCCAAAAATAGTACTTTTGGACAAATGAAATACCCACGTAAAAAGTTTCTCAGGAGATAATAGAAACATAATTTTGGGTATTCCATCTGACAATTGAAAAAAAATAATAAAATCGGATGAATTACCCAAGTAAAGTTTTTGAAAGAGCCGTAGAAGAAATGTCGCATTTACCGGGTATTGGAAAGAGGACAGCACTTCGGCTTGTGCTGCACATGCTGAATCGTTCCGCTTCTAAAACCGAAAATCTGGCAGACGCGTTACATCATTTGGTCAACGATATTCAGTATTGTGACAAATGCCATACGATTTCGGACGCGCACATTTGCAGAATTTGTGAAAATCCACTCAGGGATTCCACTACAATATGTGTTGTGGAAGATATTCGCGACGTGATGGCAATAGAGAATACAGGACAATACCGTGGCGTTTATCACGTTTTGGGAGGCCGGATTTCACCTATGGAAGGCATTGGCCCCGGACAGCTAAAGATAGAATCATTAATTCAACGGATTCAAAATGAATCCGTTTCAGAATTGATTTTCGCACTCAGTTCTACTATGGAAGGTGATACTACTTCATTTTATCTTTATAAAGTTTTAAAGGATTTTTCAGTGAAATTTTCTACCATAGCACGTGGGATTGGGGTTGGGGATGAGCTGGAATATGCTGACGAAGCCACTTTGGTACGCTCCATACAAAACAGAATCCCTTATGTCGAATCAACAATCAATGGATGAAGGTATCAGTTATAATTGTAAGTTACAATGCCAAAATCTATTTGGAACAATGCCTTAGCAGTGTAGAAGCGGCGTTAAAAAATACCGATGGAGAAATTATTGTCGTCGATAATGCCTCCCCTGAAAAAACAGTTGATTTTGTAAGGGATAAATTTCCGAATGTTCAATTCATTGAGTCCAAAGAAAATTTAGGATTCGCAAAAGCCAATAATCTCGGAGTGGAAAAGGCGAGGGGAGAATATGTTCTGATTCTGAATCCCGATACTTTGATTCCTGAAAATTTATTTACAGAATTGATTCCTTATGCTGAATCGGTAAAAGATATGGGTGCGTTGGGTGTAAGGTTAATTGATGCCAATGGAAAATTTCATCCGGAAAGCAAACGAAATATTCCAAGCATTCAAAATACTTTCGGTAAGCTTTTTGCCGGCCTGGTTGACAAAAAGAAAACAAAGGGATATTATAAAACCGATGTCGGAGAATTTGAAATTGCACCATGTGAAGTTCTGGTTGGAGCTTTTATGCTGCTGAAAAAAGAGGTTTATCAAAACGCCCGTGGTTTTGATGAACGTTATTTCATGTATGGAGAAGATATTGATTTAAGTTACAGCTTGATCCGGAAAGGGTATACAAATTATTATTACGGAAAAATATCAGTTCTTCATTACAAAGGTGAAAGTACAAGGAAAGATAAAAAATATCTGAAAATATTTTTTGGAGCTATGGGCATTTTTATCAGGAAATATTACAAAGATAATCTTCTTAAATATCTGATCCTGATTATGGGTATAAAATTGAGATATATTTGGGCGCAAATCACGTGGTTGTGGAGAAGTGAAGAAAAGAATACTGAATTTCAGCTGGATATGAATCAACTGGAAACAATCCAAAATGAATCTGATATAAAAGAAAAATCCGTCCGAATTTTATTGGACGGAACGCTGTTTTCCCATCAGGAAATCATTGAAATTATTTCAAATCACCAATCTCCCGGAAGAGAATTTTTTATTTCACCAATCAACATGCACGTAATTATTGGTGATAAAGGGATGATTATTGATAATTAATGTGCAGAATCTTTAGGAGCTGCAACGTGCCCCTCTGAAGTTTTGTTGACGGAATCTTTGCTTTCTGTAGCGTGATGCGCATCATGAGTTTCTTCTAAATGGGCCTCGTGACCTTCATGGTGTTCTACATGTTCAACTGCTTCATCATGCTCAACAGGCATTATGACTTTGTTTCCACCCGGCGTTGCGTCACAAGCGATTAATAAAAACGTTCCTACGATTAAAAGTCCTGATTTTTTCATTCTTGTATTTTTATTTTTTCATTTTTACTTTTCTCTTCTCATTTCATTCAGATGATTAGGCGATGCAAAATTACTTTAATTCTGCAATTTTTTGAACACCGCCAAGTGTTTTGTCACCTACTTTTACCAAAATTTCAGTTCCTAGAGGAAGAAATATATCCAGCCTGGAACCAAATTTTATAAACCCGTATTCTTTTCCGGCTTCGGCCCGGTCCTCTTCTTTTCCATATAAAACGATTCTTCGGGCAACCGCTCCGGCTATCTGACGAAACAATACATCTTGTCCATTGTCGGTTTCCACCACCACTGTAGTTCTTTCATTTAAAGTAGAAGATTTCGGATGAAATGCAACTAAATATTTCCCAGGATGGTATTTGGTATACACAACTTTTCCGGAAACAGGATAACGATTTACATGTACATTGAGCGGAGACATAAAAATAGATACCTGCAGGCAACGGCCTTTTAAGTATTCGGGTTCTTCAACTTCTTCTACAATTACAACTTTTCCATCTACAGGAGCAATTACATCATTTGCCTGAGAAGCGGTATTACGAACCGGGTTTCTAAAAAACCAAATTATAAATCCGTACAGAATCCAGAAAGGAACGGTTAAAATTAAGGAATAATAATTAGGAATAAATGTAAAGATGCTTAAACTTATTCCTAAAAATAAAAGGAAAAATGTGATTAAAATAAATCTTCCTTCTCTGTGTAACCTCATAAAACTTCATTTAATAATAAATACAAATAGATCATTGGGACGGCAAATATAAAGCTATCCAATCTATCTAAAAAACCTCCGTGTCCCGGAATCAGCTTTCCGCTGTCTTTGGCATTGAAAGATCTTTTGAGTTTTGATTCTACAATATCTCCGATTGGCGCGCAAAATGCAACTATCAACCCAATGATTAGCCAATCTATTTTGCTGTCGGGAAAAATATATTTTTCTAAGACGAACCCTCCGGCTACAGTAAAAATAAATCCACCGATTGCGCCCTCCCAGGTTTTCTTTTTCGAAATTTTAGGAACCAACGGCCTTTTTCCCCATAAACTTCCGAATACATAAGCCATTATATCACTCAGCCAAATCAATACAAAAATGAAAAGAATCTCATTGGACACTTTTTCTATACCCGAATCTAAAAATATAACAGGAATGGTCAAGGCAAGACTAAACGGAACAGCAGTATAAATTACTGCTATCGTCGCTTTCCCGAATTCCACATACAATTCCTTGCTGGAAAACAAAATGGTAAAACACGCCAATAAAAAGAGGACAGGTCCGGCAAAACTTAAAGACTGTAAAATAAAAGCGCTTGTCTGATTAAAAAAGTAAGTTGAAAAATGATAGAAAACAGCAGCTGAACCTAAAAATGACAAAGCAATATAGAGTTTGTCGGATAGTTCTGTGATTTGAACATATTCTATAAAACAAGCCACAAAAAATAGGCCCATAAGCCCAGCAAAAAACCAAGGATTACCTGTTGTGCCGAAATAAATCAGGACAATGTAAACCAATC
The DNA here is from genome assembly GCA_964554275.1 of uncultured Weeksellaceae bacterium. Classification (GTDB taxonomy): domain Bacteria; phylum Bacteroidota; class Bacteroidia; order Flavobacteriales; family Weeksellaceae; genus Moheibacter. The sequence continues at coordinate 7,892 of CAZKOC010000043.1, read as the reverse complement.
CGGAAACGACTCGCGGGAATAAATCTTTCATTTGTAATTTTTCATTTATTTTTTATTGGTAAGACGGAATGCTTATAGCATTTCATCAGATTTGTTCTACCAAGAGCAAAAATATGTTTTTTGCATTAGGTGAGGAATCAAAATTGTGCATATTTTTCCCTCTGATGGAAGTTATGTTTGAGGGTAAATTTTCCCCTTTGCTTGATTTTAATCTTTGTAAGGCTTCGCTTATATTGGAGACCAATTGTTTAGGGGTAGCGTAAATAATGAAATTATCGGGGAATTCATTCAGTTTTCTACCAGAAGTTTGATGTGAAGAAAGCATTATCGCGCCATCATAGGCTACCAGGTACTCACATTCGATGAAAGAAAAGTCGGCATTTCCGCCAACTGTTGAGGTATGTTTTACATTCAGTCGATTCAAATAAGACTGTAATTTGTCTTCAAAACAAATAATCTCATCAATCTGTTCGTTTTCGAGAATGTCTTTCAGGCTTTCAAGTGCTTCTTGTTCGCCTTCACAATAGAAAAACTGCCCGCCGCCGGCATTGAAATTCTTGGCAAATAAAACATCAATAGGGTCATTGGATTGAAAAGCCACAAATTCGAGTTCAGATTCATCGGAAGATGATTCATCGCTTTGTGAAACCAATAATTGTTTAAATTTCTTCCACATACTCATAACCCGATAGAGAATAAGCGAAAATAATTAAATAAAATTAAACTAAAGTAGTCATCAATCCTTTTTTTCAACAGCTTCTTCACTATTTTCTGTGGCTGTTGTTTCAACTACTTCTATGTGGTTAGTGTCAATTGCAGAGACTACATTGCCGGGAGGTGTCATATTTTCATCTTCCTCATAAATTCTTTCCCCGAAAATTTCCACCAAATCTTCCCTGAATATAACTTCTTTTTCCAAAAGTTTTTGAGCCAGCTGATCTAATTTACTTCGGTTCTCGCGAAGCAATTCTTTTGCACGCTCATATTCTCCTTCTATTATTTTTGAAACTTCTGCATCTATGGTCCTTGCGGTTTCTTCACTGTAAGGTTTCCCAAAACCAAATTCATTTTGACCGCTTGAATCGTAATAAGATATATTACCGATTTGACTGTTAAGGCCATAAATACTAACCATTGCCGAGGCTTGTTTGGTAACGCGCTCCAAATCACTCAAAGCACCCGTCGAAATATCCCCGAAAACAACTTCTTCGGCAGCTCTGCCTCCCATAGTTGCGGCAATTTCATCCAACATTTGTTCGGTTGTAGTGATTTGTCTTTCTTCAGGTAAATACCATGCTGCACCCAATGATTTTCCACGAGGGACTATGGTTACTTTTACTAATGGAGCAGCATGAGGAAGTAACCAACCTACAGTTGCGTGGCCTGCTTCGTGGTATGCGATTCTTCTTTTTTCTCTCGGTTTTATGAGTTTATTTCTCTTTTCCAGTCCACCGATGATTCTATCCACAGCATCCAGAAAATCTTGTTTTTCAACTACAGATTTATTTTTTCTGGCAGCGACCAAAGCGGCCTCATTACAAACATTTGCTATATCTGCGCCACTAAATCCGGGGGTTTGTTTTGCCAGGAATTCTGTTTCCACATCAGTACCTAATGTCAGTGGTTTCAGGTGAACTTCAAAAATTTCTTTTCTTTCGTTTAATTCCGGCAAGTCAACATGAATCAATCTGTCAAAACGCCCTGCACGCATCAATGCCTTATCCAGGATGTCAGCACGGTTTGTTGCCGCAAGGACAATTACATTCGTATCTGTGCCAAATCCGTCCATTTCGGTAAGTAATTGATTTAGAGTATTTTCACGTTCATCATTACCTCCTGTGAAATTATTTTTTCCTCTTGCCCGTCCAATCGCGTCAATTTCGTCAATAAAAATAATTGCAGGAGCTTTATCTTTTGCATTTTTAAATAAATCACGAACACGAGATGCACCAACTCCAACAAACATTTCCACAAAATCAGAACCGGAAAGTGAGAAAAACGGAACTTTAGCTTCACCCGCAACGGCCTTGGCGAGTAATGTCTTACCTGTTCCCGGAGGGCCTACCAATAAAGCTCCTTTAGGAATCTTACCACCTAATTTGGTAAATTTTTCAGGATTTTTCAGAAATTCCACAATTTCTTCGACTTCTTCTTTGGCTCCTTCCAGTCCTGCTACATCTTTGAAAGTCACACGGACTTTGTCGTTTTCATCAAATAATTTGGCACGGGATTTTCCTATATTAAAAATCTGTCCTCCCGGACCACCTCCGGAAGCACCCATTCTTCTGAATAATAAGTACCAGATAAGTGCAAAGAAGAATATCCAAATGAGTATATTCCAAAATATTTTACTGAATGCGTCAGGGGCAACATTTTCAAAAGTTGTGTTCAGGCCTTTTTCGGCTTTGATCTGTTCAAATTCTTTTTCGAAATTGGCATTGTCAGCTACAATGAAAGAAAATTGCGGAGATGGGCTACTCAACATAGTCATATTGGAGTTTGGCTGAGCCAATGGTTTGAATTCCTCAGATTCCAATGCCGGTTTTGTCAGATAAACATCTACTTTGTTTTCCTCTAAATGAAGTTTTACGTTTTGTATATAACCTTTTGACAGATAGTCAAAAAAGGTGCTTCTGTCTAATTGTTTTACAGGTGCCATCAGCGAATTGGAAAAAAACCAAAACCCTATAAGGATCACTCCCACTACGGCATAAATCCACATTGGGTTAAATGTATTTTTTGGACGCCTGTTTTCTTTGTTATTATTGTTCAATTGAATCTTTTTTAAATAGTTACATTAATTTCTTTGGCATCTCCCCAAAGTCCCTCTATGTCATAATATTCTCTATACTGTCTTTGGAAAATATGTACAATGATGTTTGTGTAATCCATCAAAACCCACTGAGCATTTTCGGTACCCTCCACATGCCAGGGCCTTTCTTTGGCTTCTTTTCGTACTTTTCTTTCTATAGCACCAGCGATTGCGCTTACTTGTGTGTTGGAATTTCCGGTACAAATGATAAAGTATTCACAAAATGAATTTTCTATTTCTCTCAAATCTAAGAGGGTGATGTCTTCTGCTTTTAAGTCGCTAATTGCGTCTATAATGGTATCAATAAGTATTTTTGAATCTATTTTCTTTTTAGTCATTCGATTTTAATAAGTTGACAAAATTAGTGAATAATCCCCAATGGTTGAATATTTTAAAATAACTTTAACCGCAGAATTATTATTTTCTAAATGTATGGAAATTCATCAATATGACTCAATTCCCAGCACCAATACGGTTCTTTTGGAAATGTCCAAAAAAGATGCCAAATCATGGACTGTTGCCTGGACCTCTAAACAGACCCGGGGAAAAGGATATGCAGGAAATATATGGGATTCTGAAAATGGAAAGAATTTAGCATTCAGTCTATTGATAAAGAGTGATTTAACTTATGAAGAATTGATTTTCTTTAACCAATGGATTTGCAATTCAATATGTGAATTTTTACGAAACTATACAAAAGAAGTTTTTGTTAAATGGCCAAATGACATAATCATAAAAAATAAAAAGGTGTGTGGTGTTTTAATTGAAACCCATAAATCTGATAATCAATTAAATATAATTACAGGGATAGGTTTGAATATCAATCAAATCAACTTTCAAAATCTACCCAAAGCAGGTTCTCTTGCAACGGAAACCGACCAAATGTATGACATAGAAGAAATTTTGTCAGGATTACTGACAAAACTGGAAAATTCATACTATCAAATCCAAAATAAAGAATGGGATTTCATAATGGGAAACTATAACTCTAAATTATTCAGAAAAAACAAGATAAGCGTTTTTAAAGCGGGTGATAAACTGTTTAACGGAATTATTGAATTTGTTGATGAGGCCGGATTACTTAACGTGAAACTTGAAGATGATTCCATTCATAAATACAAAAACAAAGAAATAGAATTGCTGTATTGATAATTTTAGAAATTAAACATGAATTATTTCTATAATATAAAATAATTGTTAGATTAATCTAATATTTTATATTTGTATCATAAAATAATATGATGAAAAGATTAACATGTATAGCAATATTCGCGTTGGGTATAAATTTATTCTCGCAGGTAAGTGAGGTTTCAGATTCAATTGAATTTGATGACGAATACAATGAGCTTGATGCTGCGGTGATTACCGGGACTATGAAAGAGGTTAGCCGCTTGGAAAGTCCTGTTCCGGTAGAAGTAATTACGTCAAAATTATTTAAAAAGAATCCGACACCCAGTTTATTTGAAGCTGTGGGAATGGTAAATGGTGTTCGTCCCCAATTGAACTGCAATGTATGCAACACCGGTGATATTCATATCAATGGAATGGAGGGGCCTTATACATTGATTCTGATTGACGGTATGCCGATTGTGAGTTCTCTTTCAACAGTATATGGTCTAAGTGGAATTCCGAATAGTATGGTTGACAGGATAGAAGTAGTAAAAGGTCCTGCATCTTCGTTGTATGGTTCTGAAGCAATGGGCGGCATTATTAATCTAATCACTAACAACGCTTCCAAAGCTCCGAAATTTTCAGCCGATTTCTTTACAACTTCATGGTTGGAATACAGTGCGGACATTGCAACAAAATTTAAAGTAGGAAAGGTAAATAGCTTGTTGGGAGTAAATTATTTCAAATACAATAATTTAAAAGATAATAACGGGGATAATTTTACTGATTTGACTTTACAAGACAGGATTTCGGTTTTTAATAAATGGAATTTTGAAAGAAATGAGAACAGGCTTGCAAGTTTAGGCTTGCGCTATGTTTACGAAGATCGCTGGGGTGGTGAAATGCAATGGGATAAACAAAAGGATAGGGGAAGCAATAAAATTTACGGAGAATCTATATATACTTCGAGGATTGAATTAATTGGAATGTATCAAGTACCTGTTAAAGAAAGAATTGTTGCTCAATTTTCATATAATTATCATGATCAGAATTCCTGGTACGGTAGCATCCCGTATATGGCCAATCAGGAAGTAGTCTTCGGGCAGGCTTATTGGGATAAAATCCTGAAAGCCCATAGCCTGATGCTGGGAATGACGCTGCGTTATACGGAATATGATGATAACACACCTGCGACGGCTTCAGAAGATGGTTTAGTAAACCAGCCTTCCAAGACTACTCTGCCTGGTGTTTTTGTTCAGGACGAAATTAAATTTAATCCGCAAAATACTTTGCTATTAGGCTATAGATATGATTACAATAAAAACCATGGAAACATTCATTCACCCCGAATTGCTTATAAATATTCATCTTTCAATAAAAAACATACTCTGAGAGGAAGTTTCGGAACAGGATTTCGTGTGGTGAATTTATTTACAGAAGACCATGCAGCGCTTACAGGCTCGAGAGAAGTGGTGATTTTAGAAGAATTAAAACCTGAAAAATCATACAACGCAAATCTGAATTACGTAACCCGATATTCAACGGAGTTTGTAAATATTGATGTTGATTTAACAGGATTCTATTCTTATTTTACCAATAAAATCCTAGGGGATTATGATATAAATCCAAATCAGATTGTGTATGATAATCTGAACGGATATGCTATTTCACAAGGGATTTCATTCAATACAAATCTTACGTTCGATTTTCCGCTAAAAGCTTCTTTCGGTGTTTCTTATATGGATGTTTTTCAAAAAGAAAAAGATGAAAATGGTGTTATGATTAAAAATCAACAGTGGTTTGCTCCCGAATGGTCGGGAACATTTATTTTAAGTTATGGTCTGTCGAAACATTTCACTGTAGATTTTACCGGAAACTGGAACGGACCGATGAGGCTGCCCATTCTTCCAAATGATTATCGTCCTGAATACTCTCCTTGGTTTTGTATAGCAAACATCCAGTTGACGAAGAAATTCAAAAACGGAATTGAGGTTTATGGAGGAATCAAAAATTTGTTTGATTTTGTTCCCTCGGAAGATCCGTTAATGCGTGCATTTGATCCATTTGACCAATATGCAGATGATCCTGTAAATAATCCTCATGGTTACACATTCGATACGACATACAATTATGCTTCCTTACAGGGGATAAGAGGTTTTGTTGGTTTCAGGTATAATTTGTTTTAATTAAAATTGATGAATTTAATTATTAAAATAATCATTTTATTTTTGTTGTTGAGCCTGAAATCTATTTCTGCACAGCAATCAAATTCCATGCTGGAAATAGAAAGTAAATTATCCTTGCAATCTAAATATTTGGTGATTGAGTTGTATACGGATTGGTGCGGTGTATGTGCAATTCAGGACAAGAAAATTCAGAAAAATAAAGAACTGGTTTCTTTATTGGATAATGAATTTTATTATGTCAGATTCAATTCGGAATCGAAAGAGAGTTTTGTTTTTAAAGGACACAATTTTGAAAACAAAGACAACAAAATCCACGATTTTGTAAAAGCTGTTTCAGCTGATTCAAATGTTTTCCCGGTGTGGATAATTATGAATCCGGAATTGGAAATCATTTTTCAGCACTACGGTTTACTTGCAGCTGAAAAATTAGAGACTATTTTATTGGAAATAAAAAGTTTAGAATATTGAATTGAAGCCCTGGGCACAAAGCAAGGTTAAACAGCTTGATGGTTATTTTCCTATTTCTTTTTATTTTCTGAAAAATACCAAGATTTCGGTATGTTTTTGTATTCCCTTATGGTGATATATTTGTCATGTAAAAGCTAATAGCTTTTTCATAGGTTTAGGTTGGTTAAAAAATATACCCTCACTCCTGTAGGAATGAGGGTTTATTTTTTATAGCATGGGAAAATATTTTAAGCGACCTTTCCTATATTCCCCTAAAAGAACGGTAAGTTTGATTAGGGGTTTTGTATATCCCATCTTAATTTTCATAAAAAAAAGAGAATTCTATATGGTGTAAATTTATATGTTAGAGCCTGATTTAATAAGCTATCTCCATTTTCACTTTTTTATTCTTTAGTTTTTCGTTGGCTAATTTTTTCAACAGATCTTTTACTTTTTTTCGGTCAACCGCAACATAAGAGGTTGTGTCTTTTACTTCAATCAAACCGATATCACCTTTTTCCAGTTCTCCCTTTTTGATTAAATACCCCACGATATCTACCTTGTTGACTTTGTCTTTTTTTCCGGCACTGATGTAAATAGTCTGGTAAGGTGTTTTTTCCGGAACTTTACTGTTTCCGGCAACACTTTCTTCCGGCGTATTGTTTTTGATGAACGGAAAGCTTTCATCTTCTGTCATAATCAAATATGAAAAGCCCTTGGCATTCATCCTTGCCGTTCTACCATTTCGGTGAATGAATGCGTCTTCTTTCGGAGGTAGTTGATAATGTACAATGGACTTAACTTCAGGAATATCCAGGCCGCGTGAAGCTAAATCTGTGGTGATCAGAATGCGTGCAGAATCATTTCTGAATTTTAATAAAGCCCTTTCCCGTTCATCTTGTTCCATACCACCGTGGAAGGTTTCACGGTCAATTCCTTTTTGATATAACAAATCGGAAATCCTGTCCACAGCATCTCTGTGATTACAAAAAATCAAAGTTCTTTTGTTGCCGATTTTACAAATTAAATGAAATAATGTATCGAGTTTTTCTTCGGAAGTTGTTATTACTTTTCGTAACTGTACATCAGGCCTTGAATCGTGAACTTTGAGGAAATCTATCTTTTTTTCATTATTTAAGCCGGTAAATTCAGGGATTTCATCCATGGCGGTGGCAGATGTCAGAATCCGTTGTGAAAGATTTTTCATTGATTTGATAATGAAGCTCATATCTTCCTGAAATCCGAATTCCAGTGATTTGTCAAATTCATCCAAAACCAAAGCCTGAATTGTTATCGGATCGAAATTCCCATTTTTCAAATGATAGGCAATTCTTCCC
>CAZKOC010000042.1:5290-13243 GCA_964554275.1 uncultured Weeksellaceae bacterium | reverse complement strand
GTAAAGAAAACAACATCCTTTTCATAGCTGATGAAATCCAGACAGGAATTGCCCGCACCGGGAAAATGCTGGCCGTGGACCATGAAAACATAAAGCCCGATATGTTGATTTTAGGAAAAGCTTTATCCGGTGGTGTATATCCGGTTTCTGCGGTATTGACCAATGACGAAATTATGAATGTCATAAAACCCGGTCAACATGGCTCTACTTATGGTGGAAATCCACTAGCCTGTGCGGTAGCTTTGGAAGCATTACAAGTTGTGATTGATGAAGATTTAGCGCAAAAAGCAGACCATTTAGGGAATATATTCCGTTCAGAAGTCGAAGAAATGATTACTGAATTTAGTTTCTTAAAAGCTGTGAGAGGAAAAGGTTTGCTCAACGCAATTTTGATAAATGACACGCCTGAAAGCTCTACTGCCTGGAATTTGTGTGTGGAACTCATGAGTAACGGATTGTTGGCAAAACCCACTCACGGAAATATTATAAGATTCGCTCCACCGCTGGTTATGACAGAGAGTGAATTGTTTCTTGCATTAAAAATATTAAAAAATACATTTAAGAATTTCAAAAATTAAATTCTTATTCATAAATTAGCACTTTAAAACCAAACCCAAACATATGAAAAAAGCATTAAGTGCTTTTGTATTTGTACTATTTAGTCTTATACATGCACAGGAATTAGGGAAAGAAGTATCTATTTCTAAAAATTGGATCACCTCAATTAACAATAACAATCTGAGCCTCTCTAACGGCAGAATAATTAACCATACAGACAAATCCACAAACAGATTAAATTTAGATTATTATTTGTCTTCGACCAAATATAATTCTTCTGAGCCCGGTATAAATGGAATTCTATTGGCTCAATCTCCTATAAACCCTATAAATAAAAATGCTTCTATATCAGGAGTTTCCATACAAAACAAAATTGATATCTTGCCTCAAGATGGTACTTATTATCAAATATTGAGTTTGTCTGAATACAACGGAAGTATAAAAGATATAGTAGGGTTGCCAAGGCAGATTGTTATAGAAAATGGCAATCTACAATTCAAAAAAGACGACGACATTTTTAGCAGACAATCAATAAAGCAAATTAATCAAACAATGGCTTTAACTGATTTAGAAAAACCAATTAAATTAAATGTAAAATCAGATAATAGCATTTTACTGGAAAAAGAATGGAAAATCAATATTGATTATAAAGAATTCATGGTTATGTTAATAGGTGGAGATATCGTAAACAATACTTCTGAAAACTCAAATAAACTGATTTTGGATGTTTATCTGGCAAAAGAAAACTTATACGAATTAAAATCCAATTTCGAAGGAGTTCATATTGCTAAAGCACCAATTGACGGTGTTGCCAACTCCAAAAGGTTATCGAATGCCTCAATTAAAACAAATTTAAGAGCCATTCCACCCCAGGGAACTTACTATTTACTCCTTACTTTATCTGAATTGGATGAATCTGGAAATCCTATCATAAAAGATACGAAGTCATTTAAAAATGCTATAACTCTTTAAGTGGATTATATTTTCGGTGAAAACCTACTAATAACTCAACGAACTGTCCATAGGACTCAAGTCCATTTTGATTATTGAGTTGTAAATATGCTTCATTCAACATGGAAAAAGCATCATCTGCACTATGACGGTATTTTCTTTGAATTTCCAATTCGTATTCTCTGTCCATTTTCATTTTCGGAGAATAATGATTTAGCATTGATTCCACAAATTGCGGGTCTTCCCAAACTATTTTGTTTAGGAGGCTCCTCAGCGCTTTATAGTTACTAACATAATTAAATTCTTTATTTTCACTTTTTATTCCAATTAAATATCCTACAAAATTGGCTTCACTTTCCGGGGCGAATCCCCATTGGTGAGCCACTTCATGAAATTGGGTAAATAAACGTTTTGTGTCTGGCATTTTAGAATTGAATTGAGCTTCAGAAGTAAAAGGATTATAATATCCCAAAACTCCTAAATAACTGAATACCGTACTATAAAGCGATTTTTTAAGATTAGGCTGTGCAGGTGGATTGAGTCTGAGTTCTTTAAATCTCATTAATTCACTCGCAGAAACCGAAATCTCATATTGAAGTTCTTCATCAGATAATTGAAATTCAAAAACCCCATCCTTACCTTCTTTCACTAATTCCCTGATTTCTATGGATTTATTTAAGTAAAATTCAGCCAGATGTTTTAATTCCTCCAAAGACATCTCTTCTGTATTGTAATTTTCTTTAACAGGTGTTTTGTAATAGTTAAATCCCCAAAAAAAATAAAAAATCAGTGTAAAGAATGTAAAGCCTATGAAGAAAAAAGAAGTCATTTTTCTGATTTTAATCCAATTTTTGTCTTTTATTCTTCTCAAAAATTTAACAAAAAAAATCAGCAGAAAAATACCCAAAATAGTATAGAATACATCTCCTAAAGAAAAAGGCAGCAGCGATGAAAATCGCGAGGCGGCTTTGGTTATAAACAAATTAATTTTCGGGAAAATTTTATCCGGAAAAGTTGTAAAATAGCCAATTAGCCTAATCAAAATGAAAATAAAAAACCACAATAAAAAAAACCGCAACGGTTTATCATATTTAAACATAAAATTTATCTCTATTTACAAATCTAAGAAATAGTCATTCATCTCTTCAATTCTAGTTTGAATTAATATATGAATTTGAGTTTTAACTTTTTTTTAAGAATTACTGGAATAGTAATTGTTTTTTAGGTTGATAGAAAATTAAAATACAGAATATGAAACAAATTATTTTAGCCGCGTTATTTGTAACACCACTATTACTTAACGCACAGATTAAAGAAAAGCCGTTGGATTCTGCAGCTGTAAAAAAAGAAAATGCTGCTACTGCGATTGAAGAAAAAGAAGTTGCCAATGAAAAGTCAGAAGCCGAAATTGCATTGGAACAGGGAAAAGAAATCGTAGTAAAAGAGACAGCAACCGTTTATTCTGCTACATCAATAGCTGAAAATTCGGGATTCGGAAAAACAGTTACTTTTGATGGCATTTGGAAAACGGAGCTGAATCTGGAAAAAATGGAGCTGGTTGTAACCGGAGGAGCTTTACAAAACCTGGCTGACCAGCCTTCAAATAATTTAAGATTGATGGTTTACTATGCCGACAAAGAGTTTGATCTTAAAAAACCTGATTTAATCGGAAGTGTGTTTTCATCGACCGATATAGACCCGATTCCGGCAAAAGGAAAAAAAGAAGGCCAGTCTTTCATCACCCAAGTTGCTTTAGAAACTCTTCCTGCTACAGGTAATTATTATCCATATATTTTGCTGGGAGAATTAAATCCCGAAACCCAACAATATGAAGTAAAAGATGTGAAAGTTTTCAAAGAATTTATATCTTTGCCTTAACTAATAGGTTACAAATACCTTAACCTAGAGGCCTATAAAACGAAACCCACCTTCCTGGTGGGTTTTTCTTTTATACATTTATATAACTTTTATTTTTTAAAAAATCCTCCCAATAATTTACTACCTAAATCCAAAGCATCATCTAAGGCACTGCCATCTCCGTCTCGGTCAAGCAATTTTTCAATTGTACTCATTTCACGTTGATCAGACTGAGCAGCTCCGCCAACAAGGCCGCCTAAAAGACTGGTTAAACCTCCGGCGTCCAAACTTTGTTCTTTCTTTTGTTTACCTAAATACCCCATTACAATCGGAGCCAGAATAGCCAAAATCTGAGCGACCTGCCCGCTATTCAATCCGCTTGATTTACCAATCGCATTTTCAACCTGAGATTGTTTGCCACCTAATACATGACCCAAAATACTCATTCCGTCAGAGAAGTTGCCTGAATTTAGAAATCCCCCCAGGTTATCCAAAATACTTCCGTCATGTTTGGTTTCCAATGCTTTGTTAATGTTTTGTGCATCCCCATTTGACGCATTTTTGCTCAGCGCGGTAAGTAAAAAAGGGACTGCTGCTGAGACTGCTATTTGAGCCTGTTCATTCTTAATTCCCAGCTGGTTTACAACTCCTGTAACCATTTGCTGTCCCATAGTTCCTTGTAATAAATTTGAAATATCCATATTATTTTTCGTTAATTGATTAGTGAATACCAAATATAATATTTAATTTAACCTCTAAGATTTAAAATAGAAAAAACATCATACTAATACCTACATTTGTAAAAATATTAAACCTGCTTGTCATGAAGAGATTTACTCAAATTTTGATTTTACTGGTAATTGCAGTACTCATCATTCCTTTATTTCTACCTGATAAAATAAATGCGGAAACTGAAAAAGAGCTCAATCTCCCTGTCGGGATTATTTTTGAAGAATTCAACAATCTGAAAGAATATTCCGAATGGGAGCCTTGGACCAAAGCCGATTCAACTGCAAAAAAAGAATATTTTTCTCCCTACCGTGGAGAAGGAGCTGGTTATAAATGGCAAAGTGATAATAGTGATGTTGCCAATGGTGAAATCACTATTTCAAAATCACAACAAAATAAATTGATTGAATTTGAATTGGAGCACATCAAATTGGGTAAAACTTCTAAAATGATAGTTGAATTTACTCCTGAAAATGCAACCAAAACAAAATTAAAATGGCGTATTGAAAGTGAAGGAATTGGTTATTTTTCAAGGTATTACAGTTACTTCACTTCCAATAAAATCACAGAGAAAATGGAAGAAGGACTAATACTCTTGGAAAACAGGTTGAAATCAGCTGCTTTGACGCCCGAGCAGGCAAATTCACTACTTCCGGGAATGATCAGAACTGAAATGTTTGAGGGAGAAAAACTGATAACCATTCTCAACGAAACTACACTCGATCCAAAGGAAATCAATACCGCAACCGAAGAATCTTTTGGTAAATTATATAGCTATTTGATTGATTATATAAAAGTACAACCACAAAATATCGGAAAACCAACTGCCTATTTCGAGTACATAGACACTGCATCTAAAAAGGCGAAATTCTATTGCGGCTATCCGATTACAGAGACCGTAAAATTAGAGGAAGATATGGAACTTTATTCATTGCCTGCAGGCGAAACTTTGGTTTGCATCCATGAAGGAAGTTATGATTTGCTTGATCAGACTATTGAAAAAATGAGAAAATATGCAGCTAAAAATAAATTGAATTTAAGCAATTCCCATTGGGAAATATACATGAATGACCCGGAACTTGTAAAAGACAAAAGTGAATTATTGACCAAAATTTATATTCCGGTTAAATAAAATATTTGTATCACTATAATTTTACGAAGTGCTCTCATTCGAAGAGTACTTTTTTTTCGTATTTAATTCCCGTAACTTTGTTCGATTTTTTGAATGATGAACGATTTTATAGAAGTTTACGGCGCCCGAGAACACAACCTCAAAGACATAGATGTAAAAATTCCAAGAGAGAAACTGGTTGTGATAACGGGACTCAGCGGGAGTGGGAAATCTTCATTGGCTTTTGACACGATTTATGCCGAAGGACAGCGCCGCTATATAGAAACTTTTTCTGCCTATGCAAGACAGTTCTTGGGTGGGATGGAACGCCCCGATGTAGATAAAATTGAAGGTCTTTCTCCTGTGATCGCCATCGAGCAAAAAACAACTTCCAAAAGTCCTCGTTCTACCGTTGGAACGATTACCGAAATTTACGATTTCCTCAGGCTTCTTTATGCCAGGGCTTCTACGGCTTATTCGTATAATACGGGTGAAGAAATGGTCAGTTATACCGATGAGCAGATCATTGAATTGATCAAAGAAAAATTCAATGATAAAAAAATTGCGATTCTTTCTCCTTTGGTTCGCTCAAGAAAAGGACATTACCGCGAATTATTTGCGCAAATTTCCAAGCGGGGCTATATGGAAGTTCGGGTAAACAGTGAGATAAAGGAAATCACACCCGGAATGAAGCTTGACCGTTACAAGACCCATGATATTGAATTACTTGTTGACAAGTTAAAACTAAACGACAGCGTTTCAGACGAACGGCTCCGCAGCTCTATTGACACAGCCATGCAGCAAGGGGAAAACACCCTGATGGTTTTAGATTATGAAACGAATGAAACCCGTTTTTACAGTAGAAACCTGATGTGCCCGACCACGGGTATCTCCTATCCGTCGCCTGAACCCAATTCGTTTTCGTTTAATTCTCCAAAAGGAGCCTGCCCTACCTGCAACGGTTTAGGGGAGCTCAAAGAAGTAAACTTAGACAAAGTCTTTCCCGACCACAATCGTTCGCTTAAAAACGGAATGATCGCGCCTTTGGAAGAACTTAAAAATACAAGCCGACTTAAAAAGCAGATCGAATCCATTTATGCCAAATATGGTGAAAGTCCGGATACACCTTTCAAAAAATTAAAGAAAGAACTCGTTCACGACATTTTATACGGATTAAAGGAAACTGTAGATGTTCAGCTAAAATTTGCCGATGTAAACAAAATTTACAAAATTGATTTTGAAGGAATTGTTCCTTTTTTGGATGAATTGATGAATGATAAAATGAATCTTTCGGCCAATTCTATTTCACGTAAATTTTCAAAGCAGGTTCAATGCCCGAATTGTGAAGGATACCGTTTGAACAATGAATCGCTTCATTTCAAAATGGACAAAAAACACATCGGCGAGGTTGCACATTTTGATTTGAGATTTTTATTGAATTGGATCAATACATTAGATAAAAAATTAGACGACAAACAAAAGAAAATCGCTGAAGAAATCCTGAAAGAAATCAGTACGAGATTAACTTTCCTGTTAGATGTCGGGTTGGATTACCTTGCGCTTGACAGGCCTTCAAAATCACTTTCCGGAGGGGAAGCGCAAAGGATTAGGCTCGCCACACAAATCGGGTCTCAGCTCGTAAATGTCCTATATATTTTAGATGAACCGAGCATTGGATTGCATCAGCGTGATAATGTAAAACTGATTGACTCACTCAAAAAATTGCGTGATATCGGAAATTCCGTGTTGGTGGTAGAGCACGACAAGGATATGATTATGGAATCGGATTATGTAATAGACATCGGCCCAAAAGCCGGAAAACGCGGCGGGAAAATTGTTTGGCACGGTTTGCCAAGTGATATCAAAAATGCACATACTCTGACTTCTGATTACATAAACGGAGATAAATCCATCGAAATTCCAAAGGAAAGACGAAAAGGAAATGGAAATTTCATCAAACTTTCCGGAGCAACCGGAAACAACCTTAAAAATGTAAACCTGGAAATTCCCTTAGGGGAACTGATTGTAGTTACCGGAGTTTCCGGAAGCGGAAAATCGACTCTGATTACCGAAACGCTTTATCCGATCTTGAGCCGGTATTTTTACCGTGCGGAGCAGGAACCGATGAAATACAAAAAAATTGAAGGTTTAGAGCACATTGACAAAGTCATTGAAGTGGACCAATCCCCTATCGGCCGTACGCCTCGTTCCAACCCTGCAACTTATACCAATTTGTTTTCAGACATCCGGAATTTATTTACCCAGCTTCCGGAAGCCAAAATCAGAGGATACAAACCCGGAAGATTTTCGTTCAACGTAAAAGGGGGAAGATGCGAAACCTGTGAAGGCGGCGGGCTGAAAGTAATTGAAATGAATTTTCTACCGGATGTTTATGTCCCATGTGAAACTTGTCATGGAAAACGTTTCAACCGCGAAACACTTGAAGTTCGTTACAAAGGAAAGTCAATTTCAGACGTATTGGATATGACTGTAAATGAAGCGGTGGAATTCTTTGAACCCATCCCGAAAATTTACCGAAGCGTAAAAACATTACAGGATGTAGGTTTGGGATATATCACATTGGGCCAGCAATCTACGACCCTGAGCGGTGGCGAAGCACAAAGGGTAAAATTAGCTTCCGAACTAAGCAAAAAACAAACAGGGAAAACCATTTATATTTTAGATGAACCGACTACAGGACTTCACTTTGAAGACATCCGCGTTTTGATGGATGTAATTCAGAAAAT
>CAZKOC010000042.1:2905-5190 GCA_964554275.1 uncultured Weeksellaceae bacterium | reverse complement strand
CTACAGGACTTCACTTTGAAGACATCCGCGTTTTGATGGATGTAATTCAGAAAATTGTTGATTTTGGAAATACGGTTATCATTATTGAACACAATTTAGATGTGATTAAACTGGCTGATCATATTATAGACATTGGTCCGGATGGGGGTGAAAAAGGCGGAACCATTGTCGCTAAAGGTACACCGGAAGAAATCATAAAAAATCCGAAAAGTATTACCGGACAATTTTTGAAAGAAGAACTTGCTTAATTATTTTGAATTTTAAATGATGAATTTTGAATTGGATCCTGAAAAACCAATCTCTAAGTCTTTTCGGAAATTGGAAATTCATTCCTTTTCCAAAGCAATGCAATTCATCAAAAATTTACCTTACGAAAGAAATTCAGATAAATCAGATTGGACAATTGTCTTTCGTGAAATGAAAGGAACTTGTAGTACCAAACACGCTCTGCTCAAAAAATTAGCAGATGAAAATCAACAAAACGAGGTAAAACTGATGCTGGGCATTTTCAAAATGAATAGCAACAATACCTCAAAAGTCAAAAACACATTAATTCAAAATGGGTTGGATTATATTCCGGAAGCCCATAATTATTTGAAAATAAACGATAAAATCTATGATTGTACTTCCAAAAATTCATCTGAAATTAGCTTCGTCAATGATTTGATTCAGGAAATTGAAATTCAACCCAATCAGATTTCTGAATTTAAACTTGAATACCATAAGAATTTTCTAAAAAAATGGATTGCAGACAAACCATTTACTTTAGAAGAAATATGGACAATAAGGGAACAATGCATCGCTGATTTAAGTTCTAATTAAAAATAATCACTGATATTTGCAGCAAATAAAAAATACGGTTTGCATTCTAACTTCGTAGATTATATCAAAATTCATTGTAAAAGTGGTCACGGCGGTGCCGGATCAGCACATCTTCATCGTGAAAAATTCATCGAAAAAGGTGGGCCTGATGGTGGTGACGGCGGTCGCGGGGGTCATATCATCCTAAAAGGAAATACACAACTGTGGACACTCCTGCCCTTACGTTATACACGTCATTTAAAAGCAAAAAACGGAGGAATGGGCGGTAGCTCCCGTTCTACCGGAGCAGATGGAGATGATGTTATTGTCGATGTTCCCATCGGGACGATAGCCAAAGACGAAGAAGGAAATTTTCTGGGAGAAATCACGCAAGACGGTGAAAAAATAATCCTGATGGAGGGCGGAAAAGGCGGATTGGGAAATTGGCATTTCCGTTCGGCTACAAGACAAACACCACGATATGCACAACCCGGGCTCCCAGGACAGGAAGGACATGTCATTTTGGAATTAAAAATATTGGCAGATGTCGGTTTGGTTGGGTTTCCCAATGCGGGTAAATCTACTTTACTGTCAGTTGTTTCTGCTGCAAAACCAAAAATTGCAGATTATGCATTTACAACTCTTACACCAAATTTAGGGATAGTTCCTTACAGAAACCATCAGTCATTTGTGATGGCTGATATTCCCGGGATTATAGAAGGAGCAGCAGAAGGAAAAGGTCTTGGACACCGATTTTTAAGGCACATTGAACGAAATTCTTTGTTGCTGTTTTTAATTCCGGCTGATTCTAAAGATCATTTGAAAGAATATGATATATTGGTCAATGAACTAAAAAAATACAATCCTGAATTATTGGATAAACAAAGAGTTTTAGCTATTTCTAAAAGTGATATGCTTGATGAGGAACTGAAACAGGAAATTTCCGAATTATTGCCTAAAGACATTCCGCATTTATTCATTTCATCCGTTGCGCAACAAGGGTTGATGGAATTGAAGGATTTGTTGTGGCAAAAGCTAAATGATTAAGCTTTATTATGCAAGGAACGAAGTGGTTCCATTATTATAAGTTCCACAGATTGCTTCGTGCCTCGCAATGACGGATAACACGTCATTGCGAGATACGAAGTGATTCCCGTGTAAGATTAAAGGATTGCTTCATTTCGCTGCCGCTTCTTTCACAATGACGAAAGTAGGTCATCACGAGGTACGAAGGAACCCCGTGTGCTATTAACGAATTACTTTACCTGTACCATTCCTCACAATGACAGGATGCTTTATTCCTCTCTCAAATTCATCAAATACCATTTCTGAATTTTTCTAAATAATTTTCCGAAACATAAAATTCATTTTTATCTGACATAATGATTTTTATGATAGACTTATAATGAGTTGATTCACGTATAAAGCTTTTATTGACAATGGTAGATTTGTTAATTCTCACAAAATTTTCCGGTAACAATTCT
>CAZKOC010000042.1:0-2805 GCA_964554275.1 uncultured Weeksellaceae bacterium | reverse complement strand
TTTATTGACAATGGTAGATTTGTTAATTCTCACAAAATTTTCCGGTAACAATTCTTCCAGTTTCTTCAAAGAAATTCTTATTAATTTCTTTCCATCAGCCAGAATAAAATTTGTATAATATCCTTCAGCAATCATATACCGAAGATTTTCTTTTTCTATAAAATGATTTTTGGTTCCTTCCGGTATCGTGAGCATTTTAGTCGGCTGTATAGTATGGTTTTTCAATAAATTCATTAAATCCTTAAAATCCGTTCTTTCATTTTTTGAAATAATTTTATTGATTGCCGTATTGAACCGCTCTTGTGTATAAGGTTTCAACAAATAATCAATCGCTTCAAGTTCAAACGCTTTCACGGCATATTGGTCATAAGCCGTAATGAAAATGATTTTTCCTGAAAAATGATTTTCTATTTCTGAGAGCAAATCAAATGCTGTTGCATCTTTTAGCTGGATGTCCAACAATAGTAAATCGGGTTGCAGTTCAACGATTTTATTTTTGGCTTCCGTTGCGGTTCTCGCCGTACCGATTAACTGAAGGTTAGAATTTTCTTCAACCATTTTCGTCAAACGTCGTAACGCTGGTCCCTCATCATCCACAGCAATTATCCTCAAAAGATTCATTTCAATTTTATTTTGTTAACGACCCACTCCTCTTCCTGATAAATTTCAAATGAGTCCTCATTTCCCGTGAAAATTTCCATTCGTTCCAGAACGTTTTTCAACCCGATTTGCTGAATTGTATTTTTTAAAAAGGCTCCGTTATTTTTCACCAATATGCTTTTATGCTGAGCATCCGCCTCTATTATAATTTTAAGTTGATTCTGTATTCCTTTGAATCCATGCTTGATGGCATTTTCGACCAAAGGCTGCAAAATCAAGCCTGGCAATTTCATTTTAGAGGCTTCCGCGGAAACAATTATTTCATATTCCAATTGTTCTTCATACCTTATTTTTTCTATGGAAAGGTATTTTTCAATTGTCGTAATTTCTTCTTCCAGCGTTACGGGATTCACAAAATCACTGTTTAGAGTGGTTCGCAAAATGTCACTAAGGTTTATAAGCATTCCCTGCGCTTTTTGTTTATTTTCATCAATGACCGCAACAATACTGTTCAGTGCATTGAACAAAAAATGCGGCTGCAACTGGCTTTTCAGGATTTGCAGTTTGGTTTGGTTCAATTCTATTTCCAGATTTTTCTGTTTAGTAACTAGTTGAGTTTCTTTAGAAATATATTCATAAACATACAATATGGCCACCTGAAAGAGATAATTTTTGAGCACATTATGAAAGTTAGCAACAATAAAACCGAATACGCTTTCTTTGTAACCGGACGGGCTCGGAGAAAACAGAATTGGAAATAAATGTAAAATCAGGATAAATACAATCCCATACACAAAACCAAAAATGCTCAATAATAAAATTCTGTTAATGACATTTAACTTGCGAATTGCATCAAAAAAAGGCAATACCATGATAAAAAACAATGCAATGCCGGTTATCAAACTTGCCAAAGGTGTGATCAGGTAATCAAATAATTTATAATCATAATGACCGAAATATTCAACCATCAACAATTGAATAAATGTTGAAATGGCAAGAATTACCCACAAAACCAAAACCCATTTTATCCGGTTCATACAAACAAAATTTAAACAAAGGAAATCAATAAATTTTAATTAATATTTTAGAATCCATACTGAAACACTTGTGATTCAGTTATTTCATAGATTCAAATTTATTCCTTCATATCAAAAATAAGTGATTTCATATCAAATTCATTCTCAGCCCTAAGATGTTTCGGAATTTTATTGAAAATCTAATTTTTATGAAAACATTTACTTCAACTATTATCACGTTATTTATTACTTCCTTTTCAATTGCTCAATCCTTTGAAGAAATGAGTTTTCCTGACATTACAACTACTCCTTCTTCGTCAAGAAGCGCCAATTTTATTGATGTAAACAATGACGGTTGGGACGATATTTTCTTTTCGAACGGACTTTCTACCGGGGAAAAAAATATGCTGTACATCAATAATGGGAACGGAACTTTCACGACTATTACCGACGATGACATTGTAGAACACAGCATTAGAGCTGTCGGAGCAAGTTTTGCCGATGTGGACAACGACAATGACCTGGATGGATATGTGGTAACCTGGGGTTCGGGAGGACAGCCCAAGCGAAATTATTTTTATCGCAACAACGGCAATGGAACTTTTTCTTTTGAGCCGAATGTTGCTCCTAATTTAACTTATTCGGAAACCGCTACCTGGATTGATGTCAATAATGACCAGCTACTGGATTTATACATCACCAACAGCGCGAGCTCTTTGAGAAATTTATATTTTGAAAATCAGGGAGATGGCTCTTTTCTGCAAAGAACTGATTTGGTGATTACAAACGAAAATATTCCTTCCCGCTCTGTGGATTGGGTGGATTATGACGGAGACGGAGATTCTGATCTTTTTATAACAAATGAAGGAAACAATACCAATACACTCTATAGAAACGACGGCGCGAATAACTTCACACAGATTAATACAGATTTAGTAATTGTTTTCCAAATCCGTAATTCGATGGGAAGTTCTTGGGCAGATGTGGATAATGATGGCGATTTTGATTTGGTGATAACAAATTGGGAAGATTCTAATCAATTGTTTATCAATGAACCCGAAATTTTCGGAATTTTTATAGAACAAACAGCTTCTGAAATTTCGTCTGAAATCAACAGTTCTTTCGGTTCTACTTTTGGTGATGTGGACAATGATGGTGATTTGGATTTATTGATTCTGAATTCTTATTC
>CAZKOC010000041.1:0-13255 GCA_964554275.1 uncultured Weeksellaceae bacterium | reverse complement strand
GTATATCGTCAATGTATCCGTTTTTATCATCATCTTTTCCGTTTCCGGCTTTTTCTTTCCGGTTTACCCACATATTGGCTTGTAAGTCTTCATGGTCAGCCTGAATGCCGCCATCTAGAACACCCACAAGCATTTCAGTCGGTTTGCGGTTGTGTTCTTTCAGAAATTGCCATGCTTTTTCTGTATTTATACCATATATCCCGGTAGCTTCTTTATCTGAATTGTACCAAACTTCCTGTGTTTTTTGCGCGTTGGTTTCCTGTGCAAATCCACTAAGTGAAAATATGAATGCCAACCCAAGCGTAATCCAAAATTTATTCATTATAGTAATTTAAATATTAATTTTTTTAAATAGGTAGCAGATTTAGGCCCTTCGTTACAAAGCAAATCCAAAATACTTAAATCGGGTATGAAGTCAAATTTTTCATCAAATACCTGCATATATTTGGGCATTTCGATCTGAGTTTCAGATTTTGCATCAAATTTGTTTCTGAAATCTGAATTTTCATCTGTCATTTGATACGATTCGGTAAGGCTGTCCGGATTTAATTCCAAATTCAATTTAGCATTGATGAATTCTATGGTTTTCAGATTTAAGTCAATTAGGAATTTCTCTTTTTTATTGAAAATAGAGAATATATCATCTTCGTAATATTCAAAATAGGGAGAACTCTGGTAAGCAGAAACAAGCGATTTGAAATGTTCTTTTTGCCAGTTGGATTCATAAGAAATTTCGATGTCTTTCATTGCCCGCTTTCCGTTGTGTTTTACAGGAATTGCCAGCCGAAGCTTGCCGTTCGCGCCCTGTATGTAACAACGGTTGCGATAGGTTTGTTTTGGGAAATTTTCATGAATTTCAAACTGATATTCCTGAACTTGAATCAGTTGGCTGAAATATGAAACAGGTCCAAAATAGAAAACGGGAAAAATCATTATTTACTCTCTTTCTGTTTTTTCTTTTTAATTCTGAAATAATCCCAGGTAAAGAATGCGATTAATGCGATTAAAACATAGATTCCGTAAGATTTTTTGTTTGGATTGTCGTTATTAATGGAAGTCATCCATCGGTTCCAGATGAATTTTTTCGGAGCAGGCTCGAACATCCCGTTAAAGTTTGCCCAAACCAAGATTGGACGTCCTATAATGTGGGTTTCAGGGACAGGACCAAAGAAACGCGAATCCAATGACTGATTTCTATTGTCCCCGCTCATAAAGAAATAATCCTGCTGAATTGTATATTCATTGGTTTCTTTATCATTGACGAAAATTTTATCACCATCAACTTTTAATTTATTTCCTTCATAATTTCTGATGATTCTTCTGTACAATTCTATATTGGATTTGTCCAACTTCACTACGTCTCCTTTTTTCGGAATGTAATAGGGACCATAATAATCCTGATTCCAGTTTCTATCAATTGGGAAGGAATTCGCAGAGTCAATTTTACTTGAATTATGAAATCCTTGTGATTCTTTCACACCTTCATCAGTATAAAAGGGTTCTATTTTTACATTAGGGTTCAATCTGAACTTTTGAACCATATCGTTTGTCAAAGCCTTAAATTCATATATATAAGGGTCTCTTTGTCTCGGATCTATACTGTAATCGATATTTTGTAACAATCCATATTCTTGATAAAGAAGTTCCGGGCTAAACATATTTTTGGTGATCACTCTGTAACGGTGCTGAACCAACGCGTCTTTTTTAGGGACGAATAATTTTCCATTGACATACAGTTCTCCCTGTTTATATTGAATTGAATCGCCAGGCATCCCCACCAATCGTTTCACATAAGCATCTTTACGGTCAATAGCATCATAAAGCGAATCTGCAGGGTAACTGAAAACTACAATGTCATTAGCTTTTAACTTACTCCATCCCGGCAAACGCATATAAGGCAATCTGGCCTTGTCCACATAAGCATTGCGATTGATAAACTCCGAAAATGGAATCCCAATGGGAGTAAACGGAACACGGACCCCGTAACTTATTTTGTCTACAAATAAGGCATCCCCAATTTTTATTGTATTTTCCATAGAGCCGGTGGGTACAACCATGGGCTGTATAAGCCAGGTATGAACCAAAGTTGCCAAAACAACAGCAAAAATCAAAGCAGCGATGAACGTTCCCTGTCTTTCTTCCGGTCCTTCATAAGCGGGTTTTTCTATATAATTCAGATAAAATGAGTATAAACCTAAAGTAACTATCATCAGAATGGCGTCCGTCCAGGTTCTCTTTCCGAAACTCCTTGCAAAATCTACCCAATATACAAACCACATTATGGGCGCAACAATTGGTGTGAAGAAGAGTATAATCCACCATTTCGGACGTTTAATCAAATCCAGTCCAATCCATATATTATAAAAAGGAACAAATGCTTCCCATGCTTTTCTTCCTGCATTTTTGTAGAGTTGCCAGGTGGAGGCGCCATATACGATCTGATATATAAAAAATCCGATCAGCCAATAGAGTAATATCATTTTATCTAATTAAAGTGTGCTAATTTAGTATTTTAAGATAAAGTAGAGTAGGAAAAATTAAATTCAAAATGTTATTTTTTGTTAAAAGGCTGTGAATTTGAGAAATAAACATTTTGTAAGATTGTTTGAACAGCTTCATTTGTTTTCTTTGAGTTAGATTTTATTACAAGTTTTCTCCCTTTTATTCCATAATCTGAAAAGCATCCGTAATCAGAAGAATATGATCAGTAAATTTGCATATCAGGTTTTGAAAGCAAATCATTTCAATGAGAACAAATTTCAATATAGAATCTATCTGGGGAAATGATAAGAAAATCTCGTTATGGGACAGATTATTTAAAAGAAGTATAATACCCGATAAGCCCCTGACTACCCCGAAAATAATCGGGCAAAACTGCGAAGGATTATTTATAGGAGGGAAAAATGTAAAATCCTTTCTTTTCTCTACGGATATGGCTCTTATTGAAAATAATGATTCTGACGCGGTGTTGGCTGTCTATCCTTTTACGCCTTCGCCAAGGATCATGAAAGCATTGATAGACTTCTCGGAGAAACCTGTAATTTGTGGTGTCGGAGGCGGTACTACGCAAGGAAAAAGATCACTTGAAATGGCAATGTACGCGGAAGAAGCGGGAGCATCAGGCATTATTGTCAATATTCCATTTAAAAGCAGAGATATAGAATCCATCAGAAAAAGAATATCTATTCCTATTATCTCAAGCATCTCGGCTGCCGATAAACGGTTGAAAGAAAAAATCAATGCAGGAGTCGATGTGTTTCATGTAACGGCAGGAAAAAATACAAATGAAATTGTAAAAGCATTTGTAACGGAATTCCCAAATTTTCCTTTAATGGCCACCGGTGGTAAAAGAATTCAGGATATTAAGGAATCCATTAATGCCGGTGCAGATGCCATAGTTCTTACTCCTCCATCCAATACAGACTTGTTTAAAACATTGATGGATAAATACAGAAAAATAAAATACCTGAAAATATGAGAAATGATCTATCAGCATTATTAACTTCCATTATTTTTTGTAGCCCTTTGCTGGCTCAGGAAAAGGAAGAGTGGCACGGTAACAGGTTCAAAGCACCATTTTTCGATGAAGTAATTCCTGCTGGTTTGCAGATGAAAGAAATTAACACAATAAATTAGAATTATGAGCGTGAAAACTATTTTGGTTTCACTTCCGGAACCTGAAAATAAGAAATCACCGTTCTTTGAACTGGCTGAAAAGTGTAAATTGAAAATTGACTTCAGGCCATTCACTCATGTAGAAGGTTTAACTTCCAAGGAATTCAGGGAGCAAAAAATTAACCTGGCAGAGCATACTGCAATTATCTTCACCTCGAAGGTAGCTGTAGATCATTTTTTCAGGATACTGGGTGAGCTGCGTTACGAAATACCACAAACAATAAAGTTCTTTTGTATTTCAGAAACAGTAGCGTATTATTTACAACGATATATTGCTTACAGGAAACGAAAGATTTTTATTGGGAATAAATTAATTACAGACCTTATCCCGGCCATGAAAAAACACAAGAACGAGAAATTCCTGTTGCCCTGTGCCAATATGTTGAGGGATAAAATTCCCGAAACCCTCGAAGAAAACAAAATACAATTCACTAAAGCAATACTTTATAATACAGTTGTCTCGGACTTATCGGATTTGGAAAATGTATATTATGATATGTTAGTATTTTTCAACCCTTCGGGAATTGAATCTTTATTAAAGAATTTTCCTGATTTTAAGCAAAATCAAACAAAAATTGCCGCATTCGGTTCAACAACTGCAAATGCAGTATTGGAGAACAATTTACGACTGGATGTGCTTGCACCGCAACCGGAAGCGCCTTCTATGGTTCAGGCGATTGAACTATTTATTAAAAAGAAACAAGATAGATTAATGTAAGCCCAATACATCTTTCATAGAAAAGAATCCTTTCTTTCCATGAATCCATTCCGCAGCCAAAACCGCCCCCAATGCAAAACCTTTCCGGGTATGTGCTGTATGTCTGATCTCAATCGTATCTATTTCCGAAACGTAAGAAACCGTATGTGTGCCGGGAACGTTATCAATTCGTAAGGCTTTTATGGGAATTATGTTGTCCAAACCGGATTCATCTAATTTCCAATCGGTTTTATCGGTATTGTCAATTATATCTTTTGCAAGTGAGATAGCTGTTCCGCTTGGCGCATCTAATTTTTGAGTATGGTGAATTTCCTCAAGTTCAATTTTATATTCAGGATATTTTGCCATCAGTTTTGCCAAATGTGAATTGAGCTCAAAAAATAGATTTACCCCCAAACTGAAATTAGAACCATATAAAAAAGCGCAATCATTTTCATTATTTAATTCAGCTACTTTATCTAATTTATCTAACCATCCTGTTGTTCCTGATATGGTCGGAATTTTATTTTCGATCAGTGTCCTGATGTTTTCATAAGCCGATTCCGGGCTTGAAAATTCAATGGCTGCATCGATGTTTTTCAAATCTTCCGGTTCGGGTTTTCGGTTTAATTTGACAGGAACCGCATGCCCTCTTTCAATTAAAATTTCTTCAATGGTTTTACCCATTTTTCCGTAACCGATAATTGCGATGTTCATTATTTTGTTTAAAGTTTCAAGTTAAAATTTTAAAATGGAAATACATCCGGCTTCTCACTCCGGCCTCCATCAGAATTTAAAATTCACACCAATCCCCAATGCGAGTTCATTTGAATGATAATTCTGCATCATAACCGGTTGAAAAGACAAGTCAGGATCTTTGTTGATTCCATACAGGTGCGCGTCCACAGTTGCATCTAAAATATTTAAAATATAACCCAATGCGGTAAGCGCAATAGCATAATCCCGTGAACGTTTACGGTCATCCTGAATGGTTGCAAGCTGTTCTTTGGAAAGATTATCTATGCCTGGTTCAGAGATTGGATTTCCATATAATTTATCAAGATAATAACCTCTGATTTCTTTGTATTCGTTGTTGTAATAAATGATGAACCCTGCACCGGTTCCCAAAATTCCCCAAACCAAAGGAGCTTTCCACCATTTTTTATTGTAAATCTGACCCATTCCCGGTAAAATAGCTGAATAGAGAGATGCCCTCATTGGATTCCTGAATGTAAGGTAATCAATGGTAACAGAATCCTGAGAAGCCGTATTGGTAACTTCTACAATTTCGGGGGCAGAAACTGAATCATTTTTTACTTCTTGAGCAAAAGTCAGAAACGGAATAAATAAAATGATATGGATAATAAATTTTTTCATCCCAAAAGATTTCTCAATCGTTCAAACTCCCGATCAGATTTGAAATCGATAATGATTTTTCCTTTTCCGTTTTGACTGCGTTTGATTTCTACACTTGAACCGAATTTTTCAGAAAATTCTTTCTGAACTTTTTTGTATTCATTCGGTAAAACGGATTTTCCAGTCATGGACTTGACAGGGTTTTTTAATGATTTGATCAATTTTTCCGTATCCCGAACCGATAAATTATCTGAAATTACTTTTTCATAAATTTCAAGTTGCAGATCAATATCATCTATGGCAATTATGGCGCGTCCGTGTCCCATGCTGATCATTCCGTCACGAATTCCTGTTTGGATGATAGGGTCTAATTTTAACAGCCTCAGGTAATTTGAAATCGAAGTCCTGTCTTTCCCGACACGATGACTGAGTTGCTCCTGGGTTAAATTAATCTCTTCGAGCAAACGCTGGTATGAAAGGGCAATTTCAATTGCATCCAAATCCTGCCGCTGGATGTTTTCTACCAATGCCATTTCGAGCATTTCCTGGTCATTTGCCAGCCGGATGTATGCCGGAATGGTTTCCAACCCGACAATTTGTGTGGCACGGAGTCTTCTTTCTCCTGAAATCAATTCATATCCGGAATCAATTTTTCTGACTGTAATGGGTTGAATTACACCCAAAACAGCAATGGATTTAACCAGGTCTTCAAGTGCATTTTTATCGAAGTTGGTTCTCGGCTGGTAGGGATTGGTCTTTATTTTTTTTAAATCAATTTCTACAATGCTTCCCACTAATTTTTCTGCGCCTTTATCCGAAGCTGAAACTACACTTGGTTCATCTTTTAACAATGCGGAAAGCCCTCTTCCTAATCGATTATTTGTTTTTGCCATTTTTCTTGTTTTGAGTATATGAGTTCTGCGTTCAGAGTTTTTTATTTACACATAACGCAAAAACGCAAAACTATTTTGTATCGTTGTTTTTAACTAAAAATTCACGAGCCAAATTTAAATAATTTTCCGCACCCTTACTGTCGGCATCATATGCAATGATAGTTTCTCCAAAACTTGGAGCTTCCGAGAGTCTTACATTTCGCTGAATAATCGTATCGAAAACCATTTGCGGAAAATGGCTGCTGACCTCATCTACCACTTGATTCGATAATCTTAAACGTGAGTCATGCATAGTAAGAAGCAAACCCTCTATATCTAAATCTTTGTTATGATGTTGTTGAATTCCTTTTATGGTGTTTAATAATTTGCCCAATCCTTCCAGTGCAAAGTACTCGCACTGAATTGGAATGATTACGGAATCTGCTGCAGTCAATGCGTTGAGCGTAATTAACCCCAGCGAAGGAGCACAATCAATGATAATGTAATCATATTCGTTTTTGATTTCGGCTAAAGCTTCTTTGAGTAAATACTCGCGGTTCTCGTGGTCGACGATTTCGATTTCGGCAGCTACTAAATCAACATGGGCGGGAATTATATCCAGATTGGGAGATCCTGTTTTTTGAATGGCTTCTCTTGCAGATACTTCATGCTCCAAAACTTCATAAGTTCCTTTCTCCACTTCTTCTACTATTAACCCAAGTCCTGATGTGGCATTAGCCTGCGGATCGGCATCAATGAGCAATGTTTTCTTTTCCAATACTCCTAATGACGCAGCTAAATTGACGGCGGTTGTTGTTTTTCCAACTCCTCCTTTCTGATTTGCTATTGCAACTATTTTACCCATAAATCTTTCTCAAAAACGAGTGTAAAAATACAACTTAAATATAGGATGAAGGAACCTATGGAATGAAATTTTTGAACAATCAGGGAATAACAAATAAAAATTCCCCAAAGATAGTCGAGGCGCTAAATGTTTTCACAGCGGTGGTAGAAATATTCACAGTGTCTAAAACCGATCAGTTCTTCAATCGGCTTCTCAACATACATAAAACAGCCATTTCATTGACAGATAAGTCTTTATTTTTTTTAAGCAAGCGATTTACCTCTTTTTGAAAATACTTTAATGTCCTTCCGTCTAGATATTCATCAATTACACGTGGGTCGATATATGAGCTTCTCGCAATGGCAGGTGTATTGCCTAGTTTTTCACTTACCAGAATTACAGCCTGTCTTATATTTTTATTCATCTTTTTTTGGTCTTTTTCTTCCACGGCTCCGACTTCGTCCAGAGCTATTGCGGCGATCATAGTACCCGACCAGGTGCGGAAATCTTTTGCCGAATATTCCTCACCCATTATTTCTCTTATGTATTGATTAAGGTCTTCACTTTTTACATCATGTATTTTTTCATTCTCATCCAGATATTTGAAAATTTCATATCCTGGCAGATCGTCAATTTCACGGACTATTTTTGCCAGCCGTGTATCTAAAATGTGTTTTTCCTGCTCGATGCCGGATTTTCCTTTATAAGAAAAAATCAGTTCATTTCCATTGATTTTTAGATGTCTGCTTCTAACTGTGGTGAGCCCGTAACTTTCATTTTCTTTTGCATAAACATCGTTCCCGGGACGGAAAAAAGCGCTTTCCAGTAATCTCACCATAACTGCAAGGACTTTCTCCCGGGTGGGTTTCTTTTTACGTAGATGCTGACCTGTAACCCGACGCATATGTTCCAGTTTTTCAGCAAACTCGATAATCCTGTCAAACTTTTTTCCATCTTGTTTCTCTCTATAGGAGGGATTGTAAATGTATTGCTTCCGACCTTTGTCATCGCGCCCGGTAGCCAGGATTTTAGCTCTTCTTTTTTCATTGATTTCCACATGGCTCCAGGCGGGAGGAATGACCAGGGAATTAAAGTATTCCTTTAATTCTTTATCAATTACGATTTGTTGATTTTCATCCGTATAACGGAATCCTTTACCATGTTTTATCCTGTAGTACATATGGAAATATTGAACTAAATTAATCCAAAGAAAACTAAATGCTAAATTTAGGATTATATATTTGTTAATCTTAAAAGGACATTAATTAAATTTACTATAAAAAACAGGAATGAATCATTATAAAATTGAAAGTTTAGAACATTATTTTAAAGCATATAATAAATCTGTCAAAGAACCTCAGGAATTCTGGGGCAGGCTGGCAGATGAAAATTTTACATGGTATCAGAAATGGGATAAAGTTCTGGAATATGATTTTACCAAAGCCGATGTTAAATGGTTTGTAAATGCCAAGCTCAATATTGTTAAAAACTGCGTTGACCGGCATTTAAATAGAAGAGGAAATAAGACTGCAATTATTTTTGAACCTAATAATCCTGATGAACCTGCACAATACATTACATACAATGAGCTCCACGAAAGAGTTTGCAAAATGGCTAATGTGCTCAAAGACCAGGGAATTAAAAAAGGTGACCGTGTTTGCATTTATCTTCCAATGATTCCCGAACTGGCAATTTCCATTTTAGCTTGTGCCAGGATTGGAGCTATCCACTCTGTTGTCTTTGCGGGCTTTTCTGCTTCTGCTCTGGCTTCAAGGATCAATGATTCAGGTTGTAATATGGTTATTACATCTGACGGAGGCTACAGAGGAAATAAATCTATTGATCTGAAGGGAATTGTTGATGAAGCACTGCAAAACACGCCAAGCATTGAAAAAGTATTAGTAGTAAAACGAACACAGACTGATGTCGGGATAAAAGAAGGACGTGACCTATGGTTACAGCCACTGCTGGATGAGGCAGCTAAAGACAATGTAGCGGAAATTATGGACGCCGAGGATCCGCTGTTCATTTTATATACATCAGGTTCGACCGGGAAACCCAAAGGGATGGTACACACGACTGCCGGATATATGGTTTACTCAGCTTATACATTTCAGAATATTTTTCAATGCAAAGAAAATGATGTTTATTGGTGTACTGCTGATATCGGCTGGATTACAGGGCATTCATACATTTTATACGGACCGCTTTTAAACGGAGCTACGACGGTTATTTTTGAAGGTATTCCGTCTTATCCTGATTTCGGTCGTTTTTGGGATGTGATTGATAAACATGAAGTTACGCAATTTTATACCGCCCCAACTGCAATCCGTTCATTGGCTAAAGAAAGTTTAAGCTATTTAGAAAACCA
Organism: uncultured Weeksellaceae bacterium; assembly: GCA_964554275.1. Taxonomy (GTDB): domain Bacteria; phylum Bacteroidota; class Bacteroidia; order Flavobacteriales; family Weeksellaceae; genus Moheibacter. The sequence continues at coordinate 3,440 of CAZKOC010000041.1, read as the reverse complement.
TGATTTATCATCTATAAAAATCCTAGGTTCGGTTGGAGAACCCATCAATGAAGAAGCCTGGCACTGGTACAATAACCATGTTGGGAAAAAACAATCTCCCATTACCGATACCTGGTGGCAGACCGAAACAGGCGGTATTATGATCGCTCCGATCCCATTTGTTACCCCTACAAAACCTACTTATGCCACTTTACCATTGCCTGGCATCCAACCGGTTTTGATGGACGATAGACGAAATGAAATTGAAGACAATCAAGAGGTGGGAAGTTTATGCATCAAATTCCCATGGCCCGGAATAGCCCGGACCATTTGGGACGATCACCAGCGATTTATAGAAACTTATTTTTCTGCATTCCCGGGAAAATACTTCTCCGGTGATGGGGCTTTGCGTGATGAAGTAGGTTATTACCGGATAACCGGAAGGGTAGATGATGTGGTCATTGTTTCCGGACATAATTTAGGAACAGCTCCAATCGAAGATGCGATCAATGAACATCCTGCCGTAGCGGAATCAGCAATTGTAGGATTTCCGCATGATATCAAAGGAAATGCGCTATATGGTTACATTACGCTCAAAGAAACAGGTGAAGTCCGTGATCGCGACAATCTGAGAAGAGAAATCAATGAACATATTTCCAGCCATATAGGACCGATTGCCAAACTCGATAAAATACAGTTCACATCTGGACTTCCGAAAACCCGTTCGGGGAAAATCATGCGCAGAATATTGAGGAAAATTGCGGAAGGTGATTTTTCCAATTTCGGTGATATTTCCACTTTATTAAATCCTGAAATTGTAGAGGAAATTAAAAATGAAAGGATTGGTTGATTTTCAAAGATTTATAATTAAGTTTAAAAAACGGATACTAAGGTTTTCAAGTCTCCGTTTTTTTTATTTTGTTTCTTTTATTAAAGCAAACTTTTTCATGGTTAAATTTTTGATTTTCTTTAATGTTTTGATGATCGGATTTGCATTTTCCCAATCAGAAATATATGCGTTTCCCAGAATTAAATCAAACATTACGCTGCCCGTTTCGATTTCAGTTTCCGGAATCAACAATCTGATCAACAATTCGGTAAAAGGCATCTTGTACGAAGACAAATCTTACACGGATAACGACAATGATCAGTTCAAAACCAAAGTCGAAAAAAACGGAGATATTCAGATCACAGCATTAAAAGAAAATCGTTTGCTCATAGAAGTTCCATTGAAAATATGGGCTGAAAAAGGTTACGGTGCCATGGGGCGGTATATGTATCAGGATACGAATTTCAACATCGTCATGAAGTTTATTACTTCCGCTGAATTCAAACCGGACTGGACACTTGAAACAAAAACCAAAACCTATGGATTCGAATGGACGGTCAAACCCGTTTTGGATTATGGAACAGTGAAAATTCCGATTGCTTCTTTGATTGAGAAAACACTCACGGAACAACAGCAAAAATTTACAACCGTAATTGATGGAAAAATCAAAGAAAGCTTTGACCTGAAACCATATTTGTTAAATGTTTGGAACCAGTTCAATACACCGATTAATATTTCTCCCCAATACAGAACTTGGTTGAAGCTGACTCCGCGTACGGTTTATATGTCACCTATTACCATTTATAAAGATGTAATAAAAGCAACCATAGGATTGGATTTGTTTTCCGAAACCTACATCGGTCAGGTTCCGACGGCTTCAAACCCTATCAAAACCTTTCCGAATTATATATCAAAAGAAAACATTCCTTCCGGCTTCAACCTGCAGACGACAGCAAGCATCTCATTTGTGGAAGCTACCAATATTGCAAAAGCTCAGTTTTTAAATAAAGAATTTGTCCTGACAAGTGAAAAGAACAAAGTAAAAATAACCGACGTAAAGGTCTATTCGGAAAATCAGTTGATTGTCATCGAAGTCCAAACCACAGGTGAAGTGACGGGAACTTCTATTATCAAAGGAACACCGGTTTACGACGCTGAGAGACATAAGATTACTTTAACAGGTATTGATTTCAGGCTCAAAACAAAAAACATTTTTCAAAAGGTAGTCACAACTTTGTTTGAAGGAAAAATCAAAAGGATGATTGGTGAAGAATACGGGATTCCAACGCGTGAAATTGAAATTTCTTCCAGACAAAGCCTCGAAGACAATTTCAACAAAGAATACTTTCCAGGAATCTTTCTCAGGGGAAATGTTTTGGATTTAAAGCCTACACAAATCCTTTTGTTTAATAGTTATTTAACGATGGTTATCGATACCAAAGCAAATTTACAGATGGATGTTTCAGGGTTGAGCTTTTAATTAAATGAATCTGTAGTTGCGGATTTGATATATACCATAAGTTAATTAAGAATTATTTTAATTTTTTTTAGCAAATTTAAAGTAAAATCAAATTTCATACGTCTTAAGAAGTATGGAACGCATGGAATCCGTCATAATGTCTCAATCAGAAAAACAAAATATCATTTCCAAAACCGTTGACAAGCATGGTGGAAAACTGATGGATTTCATCCGTCCCAAAGTCAGGAGCTCAGAAGATGCCGAAGATATTTTGCAGGAAGTTTGGTACCAGTTCAGCAATTTATCCAACATTTCAGATATTGTCAATGTAAGTAGCTGGCTTTTTTCCGTCACTCGAAATAAAATCACGGACAATTATCGCAAAAAAAGAACGGAGAACCTGGAAGATTTTACCTACGAGGATGAAGAAGGCAGCTTGATGATCCGGGAATTTTTACTGGAAGACAATCAGGAAAATCCCGAATTGAAAATTTTTCAGGATGAAATCTGGAATGAGATTTTCAAAGCATTGGATGAGCTTCCGGAAAAACAAAAATATGTGTACATACAAAATGAAATTGAAGGAAAAACCTTACAGCAGATTGCAGACGAGCAAAATGAGAATTTAAAAACCATAATAAGCAGGAAACAATATGCTGTAAAGTACCTGAGACAACGGTTGAACCAACTTTATATTGATTTAAACAACAATTAAAAACAAGCAAAAATGAAAAATAAATTTAGAAATAGGAGAGGATTTTTCTTCATCATACCCATCATCATACTTTTTGGGCTGACAGCTATTGTCATGTGGCTTTGGAATGCGATTCTGCCCAATGTTATAGGTGTTCAGGAAGTTTCGTACTGGCAGGCAATGGGGATTTTGGTTTTGAGTAAAATCCTGTTCGGAGGTTTTGGCGGATTCAGAAAACATAGAGATCATGCACACAAAAGACATTTCTTCAATAAAATAAAAAATATGTCGCCCGAAGAAAGAGAAAATTTCAAACAACAGTGGCGTGAAAGATTTGACAAAAAAGGATTTTGTAAGCCCAATTCATAGCTTTTAATTTTAATCCTGAGAAAAATCATTTTGTCATTAAAAAATCTCGTTATACTTTTGCATTAACAAAATTGTCAAACATATATGTTAAACATTAAAATTAAACAGTT
>CAZKOC010000040.1:0-13331 GCA_964554275.1 uncultured Weeksellaceae bacterium | reverse complement strand
AATATTTATTTGCCTCTTGACAATGTAATTGCCGATAATTTCAGCAACGATGCCAATAGAAAAATAGTTCCTGTAAATGAAATTCCTGACGGGTGGATGGGAATGGATACAGGACCGGAAACTAATAAAGAATTTGCAGATGTGATCAAAAAATCCAAAACTATTTTATGGAACGGCCCATTAGGCGTTTTTGAAATGGAAAATTTTGCAAAAGGAACCATTGCTCTGGGTGAAGCAATTGCTCAGGCAACCAAAAATGGAGCATTCTCACTTGTGGGTGGCGGAGATTCGGTAGCATTCGTAAAACAATACAATTATGACGAAAAAGTTAGCTATGTTTCAACCGGGGGTGGTGCTATGCTTGAAAGCTTAGAGGGAAAAGAATTGCCGGGCGTGGCTGCGGTGATGAATTGATTAAAGCATTTTATATAGATTTTAAAATCCTGAAAAATAAAACGTTCAGGATTTTTTATATATTTAAATCAAAATTACCTTATGAAAAAATTTCTACTGTTATTTTTAAGTCCAGTTTCTCTATTTGCTCAGTTTGAGGATGATTATTTTGTAATTGAAAGAGAAGAGTTTCATGTTTCTGAACTTCCCTCCATCTTTATTAGATTTTAATATAGCGAGCAATATGGTCAATGCGCAATATGAATTGAAATACATATATGAATTTGATCCTGAAAATATTTATTCGGTTGAAAACAGCAGGGTATTGACCTATGCACCGAATACTCCGTTTTTGTATGTGAGTGGCGAATATTTTTATCTTAGACCAAATGGTGGCGGTAAAGGTGGTTCAGAAGAACTAATATATGAATTTACAAATCCGGAATATCCATCTGATTCAGATGGATATCCTATAGGATATACTGACATAGAAGCGGAAATTTATTTGGAAAACATTGCCCATGTTAATGCAGGGGAAAACTCATATTCATTAGAGAGGCCAAACGTATTTGCTAACTCCGTTCAATTAAGATCGAATGAAGAAGTGTTGTTAAATTTAACAAATTACGGGCTCGGACAAAATGGTTTGGCATTGAACCCATCCAATAATCATCTATATTTTATAGCAAATGGATCCCAGGGATTTAAAACTTTTTATTCATACGCTATAGGAACCGGGATGTTAGAAGAGCTATCTACTAGTTTTGGAAACGCACCTTGCTGCAATTATCGGGCAATGCATTTTATACGGGGCCAAAATAAAATAATGATGGTCGATTATGAATCAGGGGATTTTTATACTTATGATTTAAACACTGATTTGGTAGAATTGTACGCTGAAACAGATTTACAATATGTGACCGGAATTGTCAATAAGCATGATTTTTTAGGAAATGTTGAAATTTACAATCAGGGAGAAACTAAGATTTATCCTAACCCGATAAAGGAAAATTTATATATAAACACAAACTCTCAGATTGAAAAAATAGAACTTTTTAATATTATAGGTCAAAAGGTGGGAGAATTTAAACCAGGCACAAAAGTTTTGAATTTCTCAGACAAGGTAAACGGAATTTATATTCTTAGAATTAAGTTACAGAACGGAAAAGTTGAAACTAAGAAAATCATTAAAAACTAAATATGATTTCGAAAATTCAAGAATATCACAATGAATTAACCGATCCGGAAAAAGAAATCTGTGATTTATTGTACAAAATAATTGATGAAAATTTGCCGAAATCCGAACACAAAATCTGGCATGCGCATCCGGTTTGGTTTTTAGATGGCAACCCGATTGTGGGTTACAGTAAACAGAAAGCAGGTATTCGGCTGATGTTCTGGAGTGGAGCTGATTTTGAAGAAGAAAAACTAATGCTCTCAAAATCCGGAAAATTTAAAGATGCGTCTGTTTTTTACAATTCAGTTAATGAGATCAAACCAGAAGATTTGAAACGCTGGTTGAAAAAATCCATTGATATCCAGTGGGATTATAAACACATAGTCAAAAGAAAAGGTATTTTGGAACGGTTAAAGTAATCACTAGACCAAAAAATTTTTTACCAGACCCGCTATTTCCATTTTGCTTTTTTCCAAATCCTCATTCACAATTATCGTATCAAATTCCGGAGCTAAAAGAAGCTCTTTTTCGGCTTTATCTATACGTATCTGTAGTTTTTCCTCACTTTCGGTATTTCGGTTGCGCAGACGGCTTTCTAATTCCTCAACAGAAGGTGGCATGATGAAAATGGACAATGAATTTTCAGGAAAAAGATTTTTCAAATTAATTCCTCCTTCTACATCAATGTCAAAGATTACGTGTTTATTTTTTGTCCAAATCCGTTCGATCTCCGATTTTAAGGTTCCGTAATAAGATCCCGCATACACCTCTTCCCATTCTGCAAATTCCTCATTTTCAATTTTTTGTTTGAATTCTTCCGGAGATAAAAAGTAATAGTCTTTTCCATGTATTTCGCTTTCCCTCGGACTCCGTGTAGTACAGGAAACCGAAAATTCGATAGTGTCTAAAGTTTCAAGTAAATGCTTTACTAAAGTAGTTTTTCCGGCACCTGAAGGTGCCGAAACGATGATTAATTTTCCGGAATTCATGTGTGCAAAATTCGTGAAAATTTATGGAGTCTACAATAAATATTACACTTGTCATTTTGAACAAAGTGTAACGGAGTGAGAAATCTGAATTTTTAAAATTTTAAGAGATTTCTCGTTCCTCGAAATGACAAAACAGCTAGGAATCTACAAAATATTCAAAACCTGTTCTTTCATTTTTTCAAGTTCATCTTTCATCTGAACTACAATTTTCTGCATTTCGGAATGATTGGATTTAGAACCCAGCGTATTGACTTCCCGACCGATTTCCTGTGTGATAAATCCTAATTTTTTTCCGTTGAACTCTTCGCCGTTTAGGGTTTGAAGAAAATATTCACAATGATTTTTCAGGCGGACTTTTTCTTCAGTTATGTCTAACTTTTCAAGATAAAAAATCAATTCCTGTTCAAAACGGTTCTGGTCATATTCTGTACTTAACTCTTCCAGATTTTTGGTAAAACGTTCTTTCAATGTTTGAATTCTCTCTTTTTCAAACGGCTCCACTTGTTTAAGTAAAGAAAGTATCGAATTTGTTCGTTGAATGAATTCCTGTTCCAGAACTTTTCCTTCATCTGTACGAAACTGAATGAGATTTTCAATCGCTTTCTGCATCAAATCCAGTGCTTGGGTCCATTCGGTCTCGTCTATTTCCTTACAGCTGAAAGCCATCACATCGGGTAGCCGCATCACAATTGCCAAAAGTTCCGCGTCGGAAGCATCAGGTACTATTTGCTTGAATTCGCCGATGTAAGCTGTTATAATTTCAGGATTGATTTGCTGCGCTTTATTGAGCGCGGTTGTTTCTGTATTGATTGAAAAATCAATTTTTCCGCGCTGTAGTTTTTCGGATAATAATTTTCTGATTTCTAACTCCTTTTCTTTGTACAAAAAGGGTAAACGTGTGTTCAGGTCTAAACTTTTACTGTTCAGAGAACGGATTTCAATTGTAATTTTTTTGTCGGAACATTCCGCTACGGCTTTTCCGTAGCCCGTCATCGATTGAATCATTGTCGATTAGTTTGCGGTCAAAAGTACGGAAAATCTTTAAATGAGCACTCCATTCTTCCAAACCCGGTTCGGCTTCATTTGTCCCTGATAATAAATAATATCCCGGAAATCTGCAGTTGGAAAAGAAACAAAATCGGCTTTGCAATCCTTTTGCAGAATTCCCCGATCGGTTAAATTCAATGCTTTTGCCGCACGGAATGTAATCCCGGAAAGGACTTCTGCCATTGATAGTTTTTCAAAAGCTGCGAGAACGGAAGCTTGTGTAAGCAAATCTCCCATTGGAGCAGATCCCGGATTCCAGTCCGAGGCAATGGACAAACAAGCTCCGGCATCCAGTAATTTTCGGGCAGGTGTATATTGCATTCCCAACCCGATTGAGGCTCCCGGTAATGCAGTTGCAACCACATTGCTGTCTGCCAGTGCTTTGATTTCTTCTTCACCGGAAAATTCCAAATGATCTGCGCTCAATGCGCCAAATTCTACAGCTAACAAACTTCCGCCCGATGTAAACTGGTCGGCATGAACGGTAATATTGAAACCCTGATTTTTAGCCTCTCGTAAATAAACCCGGCTTTCTTCGATTGAAAAAGCTGATTTTTCGGTAAAAATATCGACTCGCTTCGCGAGATTTTTTTCTTTTAAAACCGGAAAAACTTCGTTTACCAGCAGTTCTAAATATTCGGAATTTGTTCCGTCAAAATCGCGTGGTTTCATATGAGCACCTAAAAAAGTCGGAACCACATCTGCCGTGGATTGATTTTTAACTTCATTAATTGCTTCAAGCATTTTTAATTCATCTTCGATGCTCAATCCATAACCGCTTTTTATTTCAATTGTTGTGATTCCGTTTTTGAGAGAATGATTGACTTTTTCAAGTGTAGATTTAACCAGGTTTTCTTTGGATTCTTTTCGGGTATTGGTTACCGTACTCCAGATTCCACCACCACTTTCTGCAATTTCCAGATAGGTTTTTCCATTTAAGCGCATCGCAAAATCCTTGGAGCGGTTTCCGCCGAAACAGATATGAGTATGACTGTCAACAAAACCCGGCAGTAGAACATTTTTCCCTTCTGTCTCTTCTATTTCCACATCGGAAAAAGCATTCCTCAACAGGTCGAAACTATCTACTTTCACAATAATTCCTTTTTCGATCAGGATTCCTCCGCTTTCTATGATTTGCAATTGCTCGTCTTTTACAGCTCCTTTTAATGGAATTCCGGAGAAGGTGATGATCTGTGAAAAAGGTCCGATAAGTTTCATTCCGAATCTTGTTTAAAGTTTTAAGTTCAAGGTTTAAAGTTAGGCTTTTTCCGAAAAAGATAAAGCTCCGATAATTCAGAGCTTTATATCTATAGTAAAAAACAATTATTGTTTTTTGTCGGCAGTTACATCTATCTGAAGAATAACATCATCTTTAATTATGGATCCTTTACCACCTTTGAAAGTGATTCCGAAATCCTGACGGTTGATTTTAAATTCTTCAGACTTGATGGTTACTTTATCACCTTCTTCTTTTACATTGGCTTTAAAAGTGATATTTTTAGGAACTCCGCGGAAATCTAAATTTCCTGAAATTTCTGTATTGTAATCGCCAGAATCTAACTGGTTTACTCCCGTAATTTCGAAAGTTGCTTCAGGGAATTTTGCTACATCCAGGAAATCTTCAGATTTAAGGTGTCCGTCCAATTTTGCTTTAGTATCTGCATCTTCGTTTAGATCAGCGCTTTCAAAAGTAGTTTGGTCTGCAACAAATTTACCTGATTCCAAAACGCCGTCTTTAACCATTACACTACCGGATTTTAACTTTACTGAACCATAATGTCCTTCTTCAGGTTTAGAGGTGTCATCAAACATTTTACCTCCTTTCCAGGTTGTAGAACTCACGGCAGTGTTTACAACATATTCCGTAGCCGTTTCAGAAGCGGTAGATGTTTCCTTCGCGTCAGTAGCCTCTACAGTGTCTTTGCTTCCACAAGATGCAAGGAAAACCATTCCAATCAAAGATAAACTTAAAAGTACTTTTTTCATTTTTTGTAAATTTTTAAGCAAAAATAGAGCAAAAATCTTGCCTAAACTATTGATGTATGATAAGGAATTGTAGTGATTTGAGGAATTTGGCCCAAAATTGTTTAGTACTTTTGTAAAAGAAGGAAAGCAATGTTAAACATACACCGGCTTAGTTTTTACTTTAAAGAAGAATCTCCCGTTTTGAATGATATTACATTTAATATCCAAGCGGGTGAAATTTTAACCGTTTTGGGAGAAAGCGGAAGCGGGAAGTCAACCTTGTTGAAATTGATTTACGGACTGGAAGACGCTGTTTCAGGAGAGATTTTTTATAATTCGGAGAAGGTAACCGGGCGCAAATTTAATTTGGTTCCCGGAAATCCAAATATGAAATTCGTTCCTCAGGAGTTTGATCTGCTGGACTCTATAACGGTTGCAGAAAATGTGGGCAAGTACTTGAGTAATTTCGATTTACCATTGAAGAGAGAGGCTACAACAAGGGCTCTAAATGTTGTAAAAATGGAGGAATTTGCTCAACATTTTCCCTCTCAACTCAGTGGAGGCCAGCGACAGAGAGTTGCCATCGCCCGCGCCATTGCGGCTGAACCCAAAATGCTTTTGCTTGATGAACCATACAGTCATTTGGATCAGCCTCTGAAAAACGAAATCCGTAAAAGCATCTGGAAATGGGCAAAGAAAAAAGGTTGTACAGTTATTTTGACTACACATGATATTGAAGATGCTTTGGGTTTTTCAGATAAAATTATCATTTTGAAAGGAGGAAAAATTATTCAAAATGATTCTCCTGAGAGATTAAGAAACTCTCCTGAAAATGAATATGTTGCAAGTCTATTGGGCGAATATTCCGTTTTGAATTCAGAAGAAATGAAAAAGTTATTCAACCTTGAAATTCCTGAAAATAAAAATGCAATTATTTATCCGGAAGAAATTGTTGAAAGTAAAAAAGGAACTGAATTTCAAATTTCAAATATTTATTACCGGGGAAGGGATTATTTGGTGGAAGCAAAGAGGGGAAGTGCAATTCTAAAGCTGTATGCTGATAAAAGGTTGGAAAGCGAAACAATAGAATTAATACTTAAAGATTTTAGACTTATTTAGAATCACATTTTCAAATAAAAATCTTTTGTCAGGCAGGTGTAATCTTTCGTATAAACATTTCGCGAAACTTCTATAATTAATTCATTATGAGTTGTTTGTGTTTTACTTTGAGACAGTGAAATGAGGCTTCGTTTTACAGGGGAATTTCCCTTTCCTTTTATATGCATTATTTTTTCTGGAAAAAGGATGTGCCTTTCAGCGAGTCGCAGAAATTCCGGCTCTGAATTAAAAGGAATGATAAAAGCTGCTTTTCCTTCTACGTTGAGCAGTCGTTTTGTATTAAACAATAACTCATCAAAAGAGAGTTCAGATTGCTGTCTTGCCATATTTCTGGAAGAAATTTCTTTATGGGTCAATTCAAAAAACGGAGGGTTGCTGACAATCAAATCAAAATTTTTCTCAGATTCAAATTCCTGAACGGAAGAATGAAAAACCGAACAACGATCTTTAAACTTGCTCTGATTAATGTTGAATTCAGCTTCAGAAGAAGCATTTTCATCAATTTCGATTCCTGTTAATCCTGCTGCCGGAAAACGCTGTGCCAGCATTAACAGAATCAATCCGGTTCCGGTTCCGATGTCAAGAACTTTCAGCGGGTTTTCTGCATTTGCCCAGGCACCGAGTAAAACTCCGTCTGTACCGATTTTCATTGCGGATTTTTCCTGGAGGATAGAAAATTGTTTAAACCTGAACAAATGAGGATTCATTCAAAAAAGGGAGTTTGATTGTAAATTCTGTTCCGCGGTTTTCTTCGCTGTGGTAACGGATTTCACCATTGTAATCTTCTATGATCTTTTTGACCATCGCAAGTCCCAGCCCCATTCCACCGGTAGTGGTTGTAAACTTCGGTTCAAAAATTTTGTCGCCTAAGTGAGGAGGAATTCCAATTCCGTTGTCTGAAATCCTGATGACAACCCAGTCCTTTACTTTTTGAAGCATGACCGTCACCTCTGGTTTCCTGTCATTTGGGATTGCCTGAATCGCATTTTTAGTGAGATTGGTAACAATTCGTATGAGGTATATTTTATCAAAATCCAGATAAAGTTCATTAACCGATGGTTTGAAAAGGACAATATTTTCCGAAAAAATTTCCAGTGAAGTACGGATTGTATCAACGACTTCTATTTTTTCATCTTTTCTCAAAGGCATACGTGCAAAGTCGGAAAAAGCTTCTGCAATCGCAGACATCGTATCGATTTGTGTAACTAGCGTGTCAGATAAGTCTTTAAGTTTTTCTGCCGATTCTGAATCATCCGGGTCATATTTTCGTACATAATTCTGAATCATCATTCGCATGGGAGTAAGCGGATTTTTGATTTCATGTGCGACTTGTTTTGCCATTTCACGCCATGCTTCTTCACGCTCGGTAAGTGCCAGCATATTGGATTGCTGGTTGAGTTTTTCCAACATTTCATTGTAAGCATCCACAAGCGTTTTTATTTCATCCTTGTCTTTGTAAATAATAGGCTTGTTGTGAATTACAACGTCTGTTTGTTTTATTTTATTTGAAATGACTTTTATTTTTCGTGTAATTTGGTTTGCCATCCACCATGATAAAAATCCCCCTGCAACCAAAACGAAAACCATAATTCCTCCAATCCTTTGAAGGAGTAAACGCATATCTTCTTCGAAGAGGTGGCTGTCTGAACGATAAGGAAGATTGATGATGGCGACCGGCTCGTTTCGGAAATTGGTAATGTACCGGTAAGTTGTAAGGAATGTTTTTCTTTTACCTAAATTTATGGGAATTTCAAGGTATTCCAAATTGGTTGAAAGACTATCAAGAACCTTTTGCGGCAAAACCCTTGTAGGTAAATTTTTTGGTTCTGTTGAAAGCATTAGATTTCCGCGGGTGTCGAACACATTTATATCGGTTTTGTGTATATCGGAAATACCGAGGATTACATTTTCCAATACATCATAAATGTTTTGGTCAGAAGCCAGATCCGGATAACGGTCTAATTCATAATCAATTGCAGCGATTACTTCCTTTTCTTTTCTTTTGAGCAGGTCTTCGGCATACTTCCTGTTTTGCTCGCGGAAATTGTAGACAGTAATTACCAATATGGAAACTGATGTAAATAGAATCACTAAAAACATCGCCGCAAAAATCCGTTGTGATAATTTTAACCTTCGAAACATAAGGCATCAGTACCTGTTAATATTTTATTTGTTCATCAAACGCTGAATGTATTTTCCGACTATATCAAATTCTAAATTTACAATACTTCCGGTATTCAAATCCTTTAAATTGGTGTGTTCCCAAGTGTATGGGATGATGGCAACCGAAAACACTCCTGCCGAGGAATCAACAACGGTAAGGCTCACGCCATTTACACAGATAGAACCTTTGGCAACCGTAACATTCCCGGAAGTCTTTTCATCGTAATTAATCTTTAGCAAATAACTCCCGTCAAAATCTTCTATTGATTTTAATGTGCCTGTCTGGTCAACGTGCCCCTGAACAATGTGCCCGTCTAACCGGTCATTTAGTTTCATACACCGTTCCAAATTCACATAATCTCCAATTTTTAACTCGTTCAGGTTTGAGCGTTTGAGTGTTTCATCTATTGCAGTAACTTTATACTCGTTACCTTCAATTTCTACCACAGTCAGACAAACCCCGTTGTGGGAAAGGCTCTGGTCTATTTTTAATTCATTTGTAAAGTCACATTCCAACCAGAAATGTTTATTGTTATGGTCAGATTCTATTCGGTTAATTAAACCTGTATTTTCTATAATTCCTGTGAACATAACCGGATTAATTATGTTTGACAATTATTTTTCTGGACTCCTTAGATCCGTTATCGTTCAAATTCAAAACATAAACCCCATTAGGAAAAGACGAAGTATCAATGTTTAATTTTCCTGAGATAATACCGGATGAAATTGTTTTTCCGGAATAATCTGATAAAGTATAATTGATTAAGTGATTGCTCTTTACATTAATAAAAAGCTCTTTATCAACTGGATTGGGATGAATTTCCATATTGGAAGAATTCAAGTCGTTTACAGCCAAACTTTCATAAGCTCTGGCAAAAAAACATAGTGAACCCAGAGCTCCTTTTGCTACTTCAAAAACATATTCCGGATCCATATTTTCTATGGTATCCTGAGAAGAATGCGGATAAGGAGATTCGTTGGTTTCGTATAAGCCCGTGATTACAAAACCCGCCTCCTGAAACGGAACATAGTCCGAACCATAAGCGTTGCTTATTTGTGTATTTAAACTGGAATACAGTCCCATCAAAGTTGCCAGCTGACTGGTAACAACCGATGATGCATTGTTGTTTGAATTTGGCCAGCTTTCGTCTCTTTCACAAGTTATAGTGTTATTAATTTCTCCTGCAACACCGCCGACTTCATCAATGTTCAAGACGAGTTTGATGTCTAAATTCTGAGGAATGACAATATTTTCTACATATTGTTCACTACCAATTAACCCTAATTCCTCACCGGTAAAATGAATGAATTTTATGGAATACTCCGTAGAAACATCTTTCAGCACTCTTGCCGTTTCCAAGATGATAGAAGTGCCGCTTCCGTTGTCATTTGCTCCGACACCATTTATTGTATCATAGTGTCCGTCTATGATTATGAAGGTATCGGGATAAACTGTTCCTTGTTTGGTAACGATGAGATTATAGCCCGTTTCCCCAAAAATATTTACCGTTTGCTGCTCAATATTCGTATAACCCCAGGATTGGTAGTTTGAAACAAGCCACTGCAGCGCGTTTGCCTGAGCGGTGGTTCCGGTTTCTTTCACTCCGAAACTTACAAACTGGGAAAGATTGCTTTGAATATTTTGGCCGCTTACCTGGTTTACCAAAGTTTGATGAAAAGGATTAAATTCCTGTGCAAAAACAGAAGCAGAAAACAATCCGGTAAATATTAAAATGTGTGTTAGTTTCATGCCTGAAATTAAAATTTGAATAAAAGTACAATTAAATAAGAGTTTTCATAAAAAAGCCCTCTAATTTTAGAATTAAAGGGCAAAATTTATCTTGTAAAATATTTTATACAAATTCTAGGTAAGCCTCTTTTAAGTTTTCTGCAATAGCTTGTGCAGAGTGCCCTTCTATATGGTGTCTTTCTAACATGTGAACCAACTCACCATCTTTAAACAGAGCAACAGCGGGTGAACTTGGTGGAAACGGAGCCATGTGCTCCCTTGCTTTTTGTGTAGCCTCTATGTCAAATCCGGCGAAAACGGTTGTAAGGTTATCCGGAACTTTTTCTCCTGTCAAAGACAGTAAAACACCGGGACGGGCAGCACCTGCGGCACAACCGCAAACACTGTTTACCATTACCAGCGTGGTTCCGCTTTTTTTAATTGCCTCATCAACCAATTCCGGAGTCGTTAAATCCTCAAAACCATTCATTGTGAGCTGTTCTTTCATCGGCATTACTATATTTGCTGGGTACATTTTTATTTGATTTTTAAATTATTATACAAAATTACAGCATTCTTTCTGATTAGACGGAAAGAATTACCTTTGATTTTATTATTGTATCATAACCGGAATTGATGGAACTCACACTCGGAAAAGAAAAAAGATTAAAAAGCCGCAAAGCAATTGAAAAAATATTTTCAGAGGGAAAAAGCATTCACCGGTTTCCTGTCCGTGCGGTCTATTTTTATGAGGAAAATGATTTATCCGAAATCAAAACAGCCGCAAGCGTCCCCAAAAAAAAGTTCAAAAAAGCAACAGATAGAAATTTACTAAAACGCAGAATTAAAGAAGCTTTTCGAAAGAATCAAACCCTTTTAACACTTCACGGAAAAGTCCATGTAATGTTTATTTATTCATCAAATGAAATCCTTCCTTATCCGGAAATTGAAAAATCGATTATTGCTTTGCTCGATTCTCTAAATTCGATTTCAGGCGAGCGTGCTTCAGAAAAATAACACAGAGAATCAACCCGCAAATTCCGGCGGCTAAACCAATTACATAAGGCCTGTTTTCATTTTCAAACAAAGATTCTGATAAATCCAAATAATACAAATTGTATCCGAAGGAACAAATAATTATAAAAAGGACGATATATACGAAGATTTTCATTTCTTAGAAATTTTGAACAAATAAATAACCGATGTTTGCCGTAAACAGCTTTATGGCAATAGATAATAAAATAATCCCGAAGACTTTTTTGAATACAGACATAATCCCCGGACCAAGTAGTTTTTCCAGTTTTCCGGCATTTCTCAAAACCAGATAGACAATGATCATATTGAGAATAACGGCAATGATAATATTAATGTCTCCGAATTCAGCACGCAAAGAAAGTACGGTGGTCAACGAACCTGCTCCTGCAATCAAAGGGAAGGCAATGGGAACGATAGACGCAGATTCCGGAGCTACATCACGGTGAATCTGAATCCCTAAAATCAACTCCAGAGCAATTATGAAAAGCACAAAAGCACCCGCGACAGCAAAAGATTGTACGTCTATTCCTATGAATGTCAATATTTTAGTTCCGAAAAATAAGAATGAAATGAGGATCAATCCAGCGACAATTGTTGCTTTCTCTGATTCTATATAACCCACACGGCTGCGGATATTTACCAGGATGGGAAGTCCTCCCAAGATGTCGATTACCGCAAACAGTACCGCAAAACAAGTTCCGATTTCTTTGATTGAAATTTTTTCAAAAAACTCCGCCATACCATTTTAAATTGTTAGCAAAGGTACAACCGAACTATTTAACAGAAAAAAATTGTAACGCTAATGTTTCGGTTTCCTTTTGTTTTTGTTCTAAATTGATGTTTGTGGCAAGGTTGGCATATTTGGCCTGTTTGCTTTCCAGCAACAAGTTTTTCCAGTTTTTGGCTAATTCTTCAGAAAATAAGGCAGAAAGTTTAGACGAAACATGGTTTTCCGTAAAATCGGATAAATTTGTTTGCGTGAATTTCATTCCGAGTTGTGTCAAAATTTCTTCCTGTAAAGAGTAAAATTCTCCTGAATTATTATCTTTCGCCAATGACTTGAGTTGATTCAGTTTAGATTTAATTTCTGCTTTGAATCCTTCTTTCAACTTTTTGTCAGAGACCATTTTGTTTTCAGGATTACGTCTCTTTTTTCTAACAAAGAAAAAGATCAATAACCCACAAATCAAGGCAATGACAATCCAAATCCAGCTATTACTTTTTGAAACCGTGGTAACAACTTTGTCTTTTACCTCATTGAGTTTTTCCGGAACAAATATTTTTCCGATTACTGTGGAATCCTTTCTCTGATGGTCTGTAATCAATTCCTGATTTGCCAAACTGTCTTCCTGGGATTGTGTATTTTGCGGAGGATCCGGGCCATCTACTTTCAACGTCATAGCCTGGGTAGCTAAAGTGACATATTTTTCTTCTTTCGGGTCAAAATAGCTAAACCGCACAGGACCAACGGCATAGTCCCCACCGTATTGCGGTACCAAAACATGATTTTCCACCACTTTCCCTTTCATTCCCGTAGGCCTTGTTTCAAATGCGTCTCTGCGTTTTGGGGCATAAGTTTCTATGGTTTCCGAGAGTTCAACCTTCGGTGTTTTTACCGTGTTCAAATTCCCGGAGCCGATGATTTCAACTTCTAAATTTACTGCTTCATTCGCCTTGACCTTGTCTTTGGAAAGAGAGGCATTTAACTTATAAT
>CAZKOC010000039.1:0-13750 GCA_964554275.1 uncultured Weeksellaceae bacterium | reverse complement strand
AATTACATCTTGATATTGACAGTTCTTTTGTTACCTATTTCACACAAAATTCCGGGAAACCCATTTACAGAAGGTTTCACGTCGTAGGTTTGTTTGCTACGGATATAAAAGACTTTGATGATATTTATATAATTGGCGACATAAAACACGTACAGCGTTTGAACAAATGGGATAGCCTTACCGTCGGAGGGTTTGAGCTTTTTACCCGTGATATTGAAAAATTAGATGAAGCAACAACCAAAGTAAATGAGAACATCAATTTTCAACTATATGCTCAATCCGCTTCCAATTCGTTTACACAGATCAATGACTGGATAGCCATTTTTGATACAAATATTTTTGTTGTATTATTTATCATGATGGTTGTCGTTGTCATCAACATGGTCATGGTATTGCTGATCCTGATCCTGGAAAGAACTCACTCTATAGGGCTTTTAAAAACATTAGGGGCGACAAACTGGCGGGTGAGGAAAATTTTCATCTATTATGCCGTAGTTATCATGATTCCAGGGTTGGTTGTCGGAAATGTTTTGGGAATAGGGTTGTTACTGATTCAGAAATACTTTAAGATTATAAAGTTACCGGCAGAAAACTATTATTTGTCATCAGCTCCTGTTTATTTAGACATCACCTATATTTTGGTTTTAAATATTTGCGCGGTTCTGATTTCTGCTGCTGTGTTGATCCTCCCTTCCTATCTGATCTCTAAAATCACCCCGAATCAGGCAATGAAAATCAATCAAAGTTGAGAGTTTTATTAATTGATAATTACGACAGTTTTACTTATAATTTGGTTCATCTTTTAGAAGAATTAAATTGTGAGGTGATTGTCCGGTTAAATGATCAGATAACTTTAGGAGAAGTCGATGATTTTGATAAAATTCTCCTTTCTCCAGGTCCCGGATTGCCAAAAGAAGCAGGATTGATGAATGAAATCATCAAACATTACGCATCTACCAAAAGTATTTTGGGCATTTGCCTGGGCATGCAGGCAATCGGGGAGATTTATGGCGGGAGTTTAATCAATCTGAATCAAGTTTACCATGGTATGGCCACTAAAATTGAACAAACTACAAAGGATGAATACCTATTTCAAGGAATTGACAAAGAATTTACAGTTGGCAGGTACCATTCCTGGGTAGTGGATTTACCTCTTCCGGATTGCTTAGAGGTTACTTCTATTGACAGATTTGGAACCATTATGTCACTCCGTCACAAAAAATTTGATGTAAGAGGTGTCCAGTTTCATCCGGAAAGTTATATGACTCCATTGGGCGGAAACATTCTCCATAACTGGGTTTCCCACTAATTTATAGATGTAACGTCCGTTAAATTGTCAAAAAAAATATTAAATTTTTAAGAAATTTTTTCCTCTATTTTTTTTTATATAAAAAGTTAGTGTATATTTGGAACGGAAATAGCAAAAATACTATTTTCATTAGGTTTAAGTTGGTTAGGGGGAATACCCTCACTCTTTACGGGTGAGGGTTTCTTCATTTATATAAATAAAGTTGATGACACACAACTTCATATAAATCCGTAATTAATTGTATTTTAATTTTTTAATATTTGTTTCTGGCTCGTTTTTTGTATTATATAAAGTAGAAAATAACCTTCATACGTTATTTTCCCATAGGTTTAGGTTGGTTTAGAGGAATACCTTCACTCTTTAGGAGTGAAGGTATCTTCATTTATATAAATTAATTATTGTTTTTTGTAACAACTCCCCTATTTTTGTCTACCAATTAAAAACGTTGTGAAATCCAAAGAAACTGAATTTACACAATTAATAGAATCGAACCAGGGAATCGTACACAAAGTATGCAGAATATATTGTGATACACCCGAAGCTCGTGAAGATCTGTTTCAGGAAATTGTTTTGCAATTGTGGAAATCGTTTGATTCATTTAAAGGTGACTCAAAATTCAGTACCTGGATGTATCGCGTAGGTCTAAACACAGCTATAACATTATTTAGACAAAAAAACAGAACCATAAATACTTCATCTTTAGATGACGGTAATTTTTTCAATATAAAATCACACGAATATGACGAAGAATATGAAGAAAGATTAAAATCCTTGTACGCCAGCATAAAAAAACTGAATGATGTAGAGCGGGCGCTAATTTTACTTTATTTGGAAGATTTACCTTATAGAGATATAGCAAATACCATAGGAATTACTGAAGTAAATGCACGCGTAAAGATGAACAGAGCTAAAACTAAACTAAAAGAAATGATGAATCCATACTAAAATGACAAATAACGAATCTAACATACCGGATGAATTAGATGATTTGAAATCGCTATGGAAAAGCCAAGCCGAAGAAAAGTCATACGACAGAGATCAGATTTTCAAAATGATCCACAGAAAATCTATCAATTCCGTACAGTGGCTATTTGTAATCACAGTTATAGAACTATTGCTTGCCGTAGGTTTTTCTCTTTGGGCATTAATTTCGGGTAGTAATTTGGTAAATTCACACTTAGAAGAATTAATGAGTAAAGAAAGCCTAAGAACATATGATTATATCTCACATGTAGGTTTAATCGGATCCCTCGTTTTTGTAGGGGTTACGTTTTTTTATTACAGGAAAATATCGGTACAGTCGTCAGTAAAAAAACTCATTCATAGTATTATAAAATTCAGAAAATTATTATTCTGGTTCATTGTTATATGGATTCTGCTGACTATCGCGTTTATAACACCTATGTATTTTGAAATGGGAAAACAGGTTTTCTTACACGATTATGACAAAGGAAATATGTCCGCAGAAGAAATTAACCAAACCGCAAAAGGCGTAGGTATAGGATTAGCAGTAATTTCGACAGTGCTGATTATATTATTTTCACTTCTTTATTACGGGATCATCTACGGAATCTTTCTAAGAAGATTGGGGAAAAATTTGAAAGAATTAAAGAAAATAGACGCTTAAAGCTTATCTTTGAATGGTGAATTTACGGGAAAAAATAACAAAATTCTGTACGGCAATGTTTTTTTTGTTGGCAATTTTGCTACAGCCTATTCACCAGTTAGAGCATATCGCTCACGAACATACAGAAACTCAGCAAGTCGATATTTCTTTCCGGAATCAACATGCGACTCATTGTAATCTTTGCGATTTCATATTTTCCCCTACCATAGAACTGACGCTTCAAACCCTTGAAATTCCTTATGAATTTGATTTAATTGAATTAAAGCAGGAAAATAAGTTATCTGGTTTTTACAACTCCGCATCTAAATCCCACAAGCAACTCCGCGCGCCACCATACAACGCATAATTTTCAAATTTGATTCATTGCTACAGGCAATCATTTAAGAATTTTATAAAAGCTAAAATTATGCGTACGCTGTTTTTAGTGTTTATTTCTTTTTTTATGGAAATAAATGCTCATTCACAAATCAAAATTTCAGGAAAAATGACCGATGAACAAAAAAATCCTTTGTCCGATGTTCATATTCAAATCGGAAAACTGGAAACATCATCTGACGCAAACGGAAATTTCAGGTTTAATTCCATAGAAAAAGGCAGTCATCAGATTCATATTTATTTAGAAGGATATAATGAATTAATCCAGGATATTTCCATTACCCAAAGCCAAACATTCAATTTTACACTTTCAAAATCAGTGTTTATTTTGGATGAAACTATTATAAAACACGCCCACAATAAAGATGTAACCAATGTAGAAACTGTGAATCAGGAATTTCTCCAATCTCAATATTCGGGGTCTTTGGCCAAATCTCTGGAAAAAATTCCCGGAATTCAGGCAATGGAAATCGGTTCGGGAACTTCAAAACCTGTCATTCGCGGCTTGGGTTTTAATAGAATTTTGGTTGTTGAAAACGGAATCAAGCAAGAAGGACAACAATGGGGTGCAGATCATGGGCTGGAAGTAAATCCCTGGAGTGTTGAAGAAGTGAACGTTATAAAAGGTGCTGGAACCCTGGAATACGGAAGTGATGCCATAAGCGGCGTAATTGCACTAAATAACGATTCGAAACCATTACCGGGGTCTTTTTCGGGAGAATGGATTTTGTTTGGAAGAAGCGCTAACCGGACAATTGGCTCTTCACTCAATATTCGTCATCGCAAACAAGATTTCTATTACAAATTTTCAGCCAGCTATACCGATTTTGCGGACTATGCAATTCCAACAGACCACATCATTTATTTGACAAGACAGATCCCTATTTATAATGAGCAGCTAAAAAATACGGCAGGTAACGAACATTCATTTTCTACGCAAATCGGATATACCTCAGGAAATTTTGACTCGAATTTAAATGTCAGCAATTTCTATCAGAAAATCGGTTTTTTCCCCGGCGCGCATGGAATTCCGACACTTGACCGGGTTCAGGATGACGGCAGCAGGCGTAACGTTGAATTTCCGTATCAAAATGTAAATCATTTCAAAGTATTGAGTGAGAACGTATTAAAATTTCATCCGAATTCGTTGAAATTTAGTTTTGGATTCCAAAATAATCATCGCCAGGAATGGAGCCTGTTCCATACACACTACGGCAACAGCCAGCAGCCTCCGGCAATTAATCCCGATCTGGAACTCGATTTCAACCTGTCAACTTTCGATGCCCAAGTGAAATACCTTCATCAATTCAACAGGAAAAATAAACTCAATATAGGGATTCAATCTCAGGCTCAGGAAAATTCCATCAAAGGTTATAATTTTTTATTGCCGGAATTTACACGTTATAACTTCGCTTCTTATATTACCAATGAATGGGAATTAAATCCAAAATGGAATTTGAATTACGGAATCCGTTATGATTATACCCAAATGGAAATTCAACCGTTTTATGATCATTATTTGTATGAATTTCTGTTCAATAACGGACACCCGGCAGAACAATCAGAAAATTACGCGCAAAGAAGCGTCCATTTAAACAAAACGTATCATAATTTCAATGGTTCGGCAGGGGTTTTATTTCAACCGAATTCAAATCTGGATTTTAATCTGAATTTAGGAAGTAGTTTCAGGATGCCTACTGCTATTGAACTGGCTTCAAACGGCATCCATCACGGTTCATTTCGTCATGAGAAAGGAAATCCGGATTTGGATACTGAAAAAGGGCTGACAAGTGATTTGAAAATTTCCTATCATCCAAACAGCTGGAATTTTGAACTGAATCCATATTTTTATTATTTCACCAACTATATTTTTCTAGAACCTTCGGGAAGCTTCTCGCCTCTTCCGCATGGCGGCCAGATTTATCAATACAATCAAGGCAAAGCCATGCTGACCGGAGTTGAATTGAAAATAGAAAAGATATTTTGGGAAAGATTGCATTCTTTTGTTTCATTAGAATATCTGTACAACAGACAGGTAAATTCTGATAAATCAAAAAATTATCCGCTTCCGTTTAGTCCGCCGATGGTGGTTTATACAGAATGGAGCTTTGAATTCATAAAAAACAAGGGTTTCTTGGAGAACCTGGAAGTTTCCTTTGATGCGAAATTTGTAGCGGAACAGGATAGAATTGCTCAAAATGAAGAAACTACAAAAGGTTATGTCATTTTTGGGGCAGGAATTAAATCTGCTTTGAAATGGAACTCTTTTCGTGCAAGTATCTTGTTGACAGCAGATAACCTGACCAATGCCAGGTATTTCAACCACATGAGTTTTTACAGAGCATTGGAAATTCCCGAAATGGGCAGAAACATACAATTAATTGTCAGAATCCCCTTTGGTAAATAGATGAGTTTATTGAAGAAAAATATAGTTTATCTTTTGGTGGGGATTTTCCTTCAGCCATCCATCTTCAATAGTCTTCATTTTGCATTAGTCGTTCATGACTATCGTTGGGAATTCGGAAAAACCAAAGAAGGATTATTTAAAGCAAAAAATGAATTTCATAATTGTGAACGATATCTTTTCAAAGTTCCGCCTACGACAGAGTTAAACTTAACTGATAAAATTTCTTTTCATTTAACTTTTCTCTTCAGAGAAGTTATTGAAAATGAGATAAAAACTCTCATTCAAAATCCTCATTTTTCACATCATAAAAGAGGTCCGCCCAATCTAATTCAAAACTATAATCAGCATAAACAAATACATTTAATAATCAATAAATTAATATAAAATGAAAAAATACATAATAGCATCGATCACAATCATTTCAATAATAGGCCTTCAATCGTGTTCAAGCGATGACGATTCAGGAATTGACACCCAAAAGCCGGTAATCGTTTTAAATGAACCTACCGGCCACCAGGCATATCTTCCGGGTGAGGAAATTCATATAGATGCGGATTTTTCCGATAATGTTGAGCTAGGCTCCTATAAAATAGAAATCCACAGCGCAGAAGACGGCCATACTCACAAGGTAATGGATGAATTCGCAGAATGGTTTTATAGTGAAACAGCACAGCTGGGCACCGGCTTGCAAAACGCGGAGATCCACAAGCACGTCCCTATTCCGACAGAGATCGGGGGTTTGCCTATCGAAGAGGGACATTATCATTTAGGAATCTTTCTTACTGACAAGGCAGGAAACCAACAACAATTATTCATCGAAATTCTGATTGGAGAGGATCATGACCATTAATCATTTATGAAAAATTAAAGGAAAAATCAAAAAAAGACTCTCAAAAAAAATTGAGAGTCTTTTCTTTTAAAATTTGCACAAACACATAACGTAACGTACTTTTAACGTCACATATAAAAATAAAAGATGATAGCAATTGCTGACAGCGGTTCCACCAAAACAGACTGGGTGATTTTAGATGATGACAATAATGAATTATTACGAACCAATACCATAGGGCTAAACCCATACCACATTAATTCCGATGATATCGAATCGGAAATGACTAAAAATGAGGAATTACAAGAGATCGCACAAAAAATAAAGAAAATTTATTTCTACGGCGCAGGTTGTTCGGCTGATTATTTAAAAGATACGGTAAAAGAAGGGCTCAACAGATTTTTCACCAATTCCGACACCATGGTCAATCATGATTTATTGGCAGCCTGTTATGCAGCATATCGCGGGAAACCGGCTATGGTCTGCATTTTGGGAACAGGTTCCAACGCCTGTTACTTTGACGGTGAAAATTTAAGAGAAGAAACTCCGTCCTTGGCTTACATATTGGGGGATGAAGGAAGCGGAAACCATTTAGGACGAAAACTGATTCATGCTTATTTTTCAAAAAAATTACCTAAACCTTTGGCAGTGAGATTTAATGAAAAATATAATCTCACTGTTACCGAACTCAATAAAAATGTTTACCAAAGTAAAATGGCAAATGCTTATTTAGCATCATTCAGTACGTTTGTACATGAAAATAAGTCTGAACCGTATATTCAAAATATGGTGTATGATTCCATGAGAGAGTTTTTTGAAAACCAGGTCATTCCACACCATGAAGCCCGTTTTTCTGAAGTAAATTTTATTGGATCCGTTGCTCATTATTATGAAGAAATCATCCGTGCAGCGGCAGCAGAGTTACATTTAGAAGTCGGCCAAATTGTTAGAAAACCTATTGACAGCATTGTTGACTATCACAAAAAATACATTCTTTCAAAATGAATCAAACCAATATAGTTGTCATTTCATACAACACGCCTCATAGAAAAACACAAGATGTTTTATTTCAGTTAAAAGCGAAAGGGTACCAAAACGTTACTGTTTTGGCATTGCCTTTTGTTTTCCGTGAAAACCAGTTTAAACCGATTTTTTCACACAGGCCTTCCACTGCGATAGATATTGCTCCGGAAATTTTGTGCGAAAGATTATTGTACAGATTTAAAATTGTAAATGCGGATGAAATCAATTCGTATTTAAATCACCATCCTGCAGATTTTGTTTTAATTGCCGGTGCAGGCTTGTTGCCGGATGAACTGGTTGAAAACCATAAATTAATCAACTCCCATCCCGGATGGTTACCTAAAGTCCGCGGTTTGGATTCATTGAAATGGGCTATTCACAACAAACAAACGATCGGTGTAACCTGTCACTATGTGGATTCGGAAGCTGATGCCGGATTTTTAATCGAGCAAAGAGAAGTTCCGATCTATGCTAATGATACTTTCCATTCACTGGCTTACAGACAATATGAAATGGAAATCGATATGCTGATCAACAGCCTTGAAGTCATTCCTTCCCGAACGGAATTTCCCTCATTGAGCACCACTGAATTTGAAGCAACCCGTAGGATGCCAAAGTCAATGGAAGAGAATTTAATGAATGATTTTAAGGAATATATAAAAGAATTTACTTAATTATTTCATCTCTAAGACCTCTCTTACGACCATTCGTTGGTTTTCAATCAGATTTCCTTTGAAACCTATCTCCTCGCCTACTTCAAATTTTCGGTATTGCGCATGGTTCTCACCAAGATTCGGAATACTTATCACAGCAGTGTACTCGATCCCCTTATTGTTGGTCAACATAATTGTCTGACCATCTTTTTCCTGCGTAACTTTTGAAATTATACCTGTAATTCTTGTAATTCCTTCTTCCCATACTTCGGATTCAGGGGTTGTATGATTATTTTCCTGTGAGATATTATTTGTTTTACAAGCAGTTATCGTTGCTAACAGAACTAAAATCACAACTAATAGATTTAATTTTTTCATTATATAAAATTTAATACTCAACTAATTTAACCAATCTAAGCAAAAATTTTTCCAAAGTGTGTAACAATCTCTAAATTGCTACCGTCTTTAGTTTGAAATCAGATTTCGGAGCTTTGAAAATTTTTCAGTTAAATAGTGAACAGCAGTTACTCAATCAATGTCAAAAGGGCAGCGCAAAAGCTCAGATGACCTTGTATAAGAAATATGCAAAAGCCATGTACCAGATAAGCAGAAATATAATCAAAGATGATATGAGAGCCGAAGAAGCTATGCAGGATGGGTTTTTATCTGCCTTTGAAAAGTTGGATGAGTTCAAAGGTGAAGTAACTTTCGGAGCATGGTTAAAGAAAATTGTCATCAATAAATCGCTGGATTATCTGAAAAAAGATAAGTTATATGACAAAACGGAATCTGTAGATAATTTAAAATTAATTGAAGAGGAAGTTGACGTAGATCTGACAGAAAAAATTGAAGCGGTAAAAAAAGCAATGAATGAACTGCCTGAGAATTACAGAATCATTCTTTCGCTTTATTATCTGGAAGGATATGACCACGAAGAAATTTCGGAAATACTGGATATGAGTTATGCCAATTCACGGACGATGCTCAACAGAGCCAAAAGCAAATTATTAACCTTATTAAACTAAATGATGATGGAAGATAAATGGAAAGATTTTTTTGAAAAGAGTAAACCGGAAATCCAACAGGAATTTGATTTACCAAAAGAGCACGAAAAAAGATTCTTACAAAAATTAAAATCTGAATCCTCGAGAAATAAATTCAGTTTGAATTACTGGAAAGTAGCTGCAGTACTGATCCCTGTATTTATGTTGTCAATTTATTTCACAATGGAATTCAATTCAAAACCAAAACAGGCAGACGTAAATCTTGCTGAATATTCATCAGAACTGAGTGAAGCCGAAAACTATTTTGCATACACCATCAAAGAAAAAGTAAAAGAAGTAAAAGCTTTGAAAAATCCGGAAAATAAATTGATGGTAGAGAATTCACTCAATAAACTGGATTCTTTGCAAAAAAACTATAATCAATTATTGATAGACCTGAAACAAAGCGGTGGTAATCCGCAAGTTATAAAATCGGTGATGATGAACCTTCAACTGCAAATAGAAGTTTTGGAATCAGTATTCAACCAAATAGAAATTAAACAAGAAATTAAACAATCTTCAAATGAAAACATACTTTAACATTTTCGTTTTCCTATTCTTAACCGTTCAAAACTTATGGGCATCAGGTCCACAAATTGTAGAACAAACAAAAGTTATAGAAAAAACTTTCAATGTGAATTCAAATGCAAATCTAAGCATCAACAATCGCTATGGAAATGTAACTATGACGACCTGGGACAAAAATGTAATTGAAATCAGGGTTGAAATAAAAGTTGACGGAAAGGATAATGATGCCGTAAAAGAAAAGCTCAACAGCATTACCATAGATTTCAATGCGAATGCCTCCAATGTTTCCGCCATTACACAAATTGCTGATATTAGAGGTGGCAAAAAAACAAACATAGCCATTCATTACACGGTTAAATTACCTAAAACCAATAACATTGATATCAGAAACCGATACGGAAATCTATTCCTTGATGAACTAAAAGGCACATCAAACATCAATTTAGACTATGGAAACGTCACCATTGGCAAGTTACATAATGCTTTGAATACCATAAACTTGGATTATGTAACGAGTGCAAAAATAGATTACATTAAATCTGCCAACATTGACGTGGATTACAGTAAAATCGAAATCAATAAAGCCGAAGTACTCAATTTAAATGCAGATTATACAGATGTGAGTTTAGGAGATATAAGCGATCTGATCAATAATATGGACTATGGAAATCTCAACGTTACTAAAGTTGATAAAGTATCCAATACTTCAGATTATACCAACATAAAAATCGGAACCATAACTCACTCTTTTGTTTCATCCGGCGACTATGGCGCTATTTCAATACAACGTGTCAGCCGCGGATTTGAGAAAATAATTATTTCGGCAGATTACACAGGAGTCAATATGGGAATTGATTCGTCCGCAGGTTATTCTGTTGTAGCAAATATGAAATATGGAGATTTGAAATATCCTTCAAACGTAACGATGAGCAAAAAAATAGTGAAAAATACAAGCAGTTATTATGAAGGAAAAACTTCAAACGCTTCCGGATCCATTGAAATTAATATGAGCTATGGCGGCATAAAAATCAATAATAATTAAAATAAAATCAAAAAATATGAAAACAATTCTTTTCACTTTCACATCACTTTTATTGGCTCTATCCTGTGCTCAGGACAGGATGAGCGGAAACGGAAACATCATCAAAGAAACCAGGACGGTCAGCAAAAATTTCAATGAAATAGAATCTGCGGGGGCTTTTGACGTATTCATAAAAAATTCTCCACAAGACGGAAAAGTAATTCTCGAGGGTGAATCAAATGTTCTTGAAAATATTGAAGTAGAAGTTCAGGTTAACACCCTGGTAATTAAACATAAAAAAGGTTTCAACTTCAAAAGCCACAAAAAAGTAAATGTGTATGTAAATGCTCAAAATCTGAGCGGCATCGGACTATCTGGCTCAGGAAATGTAGTTGCCGAAGGAATTCAAAAAGCAGAAAACTTCAAAATAGGTTTGAGCGGGTCCGGAAGCATTAAAGTAGGTATAGACGCTCAAAATACCAAGGCTGCAATTTCGGGGTCGGGAGAC
Organism: uncultured Weeksellaceae bacterium; assembly: GCA_964554275.1. Lineage (GTDB taxonomy): Bacteria > Bacteroidota > Bacteroidia > Flavobacteriales > Weeksellaceae > Moheibacter. The sequence continues at coordinate 2,427 of CAZKOC010000039.1, read as the reverse complement.
ATAAAATTGTCCGGAAAAACCAATAATTTCGATGTAGGGATTTCAGGATCGGGAGATGTAGAAGCGTTTGACTTGAAATCTGACAATGTAAAAATCGGAGTTTCGGGTTCCGGAAATATTGAAGTATATGCCGATAAAAAAATCGAAGCAAAAACTGCCGGCTCAGGCGACATTCTTTACAAAGGAAATGCGGATGTGATTGACGCGAAAATGTCCGGTTCAGGAAAAATCAAAAAAATGTAAACCTCAAATATTTTGTTTCATAATAAATTCCTCATTTTTAATTGAATTGAGGAATTTTTTTATTTATCTCTCAAAACTAAAAACTTCCGCTCTATCATCTTTTTTTCCTAAAAGCTGATTGGTAATTATCTGAGCTGCAATCATGCTAAATGTTATACCGTTTCCTCCATAACCCAATGCAAAAAACATACGGTCTTTTCCCGGCCAGGTTCCTATATAAGGTAATCCGTCTTCCGTAGAGCTAAACGTCCCGCACCACGCCATATCAACTTCAAATGGGATTTCAGGATAAATCTTATTGAATTGTTTTTCCAGTTTCCTGATTTTTTCACGAAGTAAATCATCACGCTTTACCGGATCCTGAAATTCTTCGTCCTCACCGCCAATCATCATCCTGTTATCCGTGGTGGTGCGCATATAAAAGTAAGGTTCTTTGGTTTCCCAAATTAAGCTTCTTTCCGACCACAGGTCTTTTTCATTAACAGGATTGGAAACCAATGCATAAGTCGATAAAAGTTTCATTATCTTTTTGGGAAGGAATTGTCCCGCTTCAAATCCGGCAGCAATTACCACATATTTACACTTAATGATTTTTCCTTCCCGGGTTTCTAATTCATAACCGCTTTTCGTTTCATTCCATTTGGCAATTTCAGTATGTGAAAACAAATCCAGCTCATTCTTTTTGAGATGATATTTCAATAATCCCGTTGCCGCTGCATAACAGTCCATCTGAGCGGATTTATCATTTTTCAATGCACCGGGAGCTTCAATTTTATGCTGTCTGAATAATTGTTTTTCGTCTAAATATTCAACCGGTAAATTATATTTTTTCCGAATTTCAAATTCATCTTCCAACAATTTCAAATCTTTTTTATAAGAAGCCATCCATACACTTGAAATATTTTTAAAGTCAGCATCAACTTTGGTTTTCGTCAATACTTTTTCTATATCTTTTATGGATTGTAAACTCGCCTGATAAGCTCTTGATGCAAAGTTTTCCCCAACCTTATCTACCATTTTACATAAGGGGACATCTATTTCGTATTGAAGCTGAGCCGTACTTGCGGCCGTGCTTCCCGTTGCTATCGTCCTCTTATCAAAAACCGCACATTTAATCCCGGCTTTGCATAATTCATGTGCAACCAGCGAACCCGTAATCCCGGAACCTATGATCGCTACATCTGTTTTATAATCTTTTTTGAGGGGATTGTAATAATTGTATAATTCATTTTTGACAATCCAATAAGGCAATCCGGAATGTAAATCCATAGTGAGATTTTGTGTTTAAATTTAATTGAATTTTATTCAACTAAAAAAACCTTCAGGTTTGTATCCGGTTTTTTATAATTTGGAAAAGAAAATCGTTTTCACATTGGTGAACTCACGAATCCCTTCTTCGGAGAGTTCTCTGCCAAATCCGGATTTTTTAACACCGCCAAATGGAAGCTTGGGGTCGGAACGAACCAACTCGTTAAAGAAAACTGCTCCTTCTTCGAATAAATGAGCTTTCTTTGATAATTCCTCTATGTTATCAGAACAAATGGAAACACCTAATCCAAATGAAGTCATATTGCTTAGCTGAATTGCCTCTTCAAATGTTTTAAATTTCCGGATTACTGCAACCGGTGCGAAAGTTTCTTCTTTGAAAACCGGCATTTCATTTGTAATTTCCGTCAAAATAGTCGGAAAATAATAAGCACCATCTCGCTTGCCTCCCAAAATTATTTTAGCACCCATTTCAACCGATTTGTTAACCTGTTTTTCAGCGTCTTCTGCTAAATCAACTCGTGCCAAAGGTCCGATTTGTGTTTCAGGATCAAACGGATCTCCTACTTTGAGCTCTTTTACTTTTTGTGTAAATTGTTCAAGGAATGCATCATAAATTCCTTCCTGAACCAAAAATCTTTTGGCTGCAATACAGCTTTGACCGGCATTTCGGTAACGGGCATTGATTGCGATATCTATAATTCTGTTCAAATCGGCATCATCCATCACAATAAACGCATTGCTTCCGCCTAATTCCAAAACAGATTTTTTGATTTCTTTTCCTGCAATTGATGCCACTGATGAACCTGCTTTCTCGCTTCCTGTGAGGGAAATTGCTTTAACAGACGGATGTTCAATAATGATTTGAATATGTTTGCTTTCCAATGGAAGATTTTGATAAATGCCTTTCTCAAATCC
>CAZKOC010000038.1:0-14123 GCA_964554275.1 uncultured Weeksellaceae bacterium | reverse complement strand
CCACTCCCGACAGTTACAAAATCTATGTCCTTTTTATTATTTCTTTCCAACAGAAAATCACGTACAAATCCTCCTACCACATAAGTTTCCTGCTGTAATTCCTGTGCCGAATTACTGATGATGGGAAAAATTTTATGATTCAATGCTTTTTCTAAATTCATTTTGCAAATGTATGATTTAGCATAAAGTACAAAGTACAAAATAGCAAGATTTTGGAAGCTGCGTAAATAATTTTCTAAAATTATTTAATTACTCCCTGATTATCCTTACAGTACCGTCTTGCGATAATTTAATAATGGAAGAGGCGGGAAACTTCGGTGTAAAAGTTTCACATTCCGGGAAAATATAATCAATTTCATCTTTAATTTTTTGAGAAATTTCTCCGAAAGAATTTGGCGATGGTTCTCCCGAAATATTTGCGGAAGTTGAGACCAACGGAGCGTTTATGCTGGAAATCAATTTCTTACAAAAACCATCATTTGTTAACCTTATAGCAATCGTATTGTCTTCCGAAATAAGCTGGTCGGGTAAGTTCCTGGGATTGTCATAAATGATCGTCACGGGTTTTTCTGATAAATCCATAATATCCCATGCCAAATCGGGGACGTCAACAATTTTCTGCAATCGGGCTGCGTTTTCAACCAAAATAATAAGTGATTTGGAGTCCGGACGATTTTTTATTTTAAAAATTTTCCGGATGGCTTCTACATTCGTCGCGTCGCACCCCAAACCAAAAGTAGTGTCGGTGGGGTAGAGAAATGTCTTTTCTTTTATGAATTCTTTACCGTCAATCATTCTTTATTAATTAGGATTTCCAGGATTTTATCTTTTATAAAGCTGTAATTTTCAAATGTGCTAAAGCTTTGTGCAAATTTAAATGATAATTTCAACGTATTTTTACAAAATCATTCAATCCTATGCTAAAAATATTACATATTTCCGGAGCTAGAGGTTGGGGCGGAAATGAACAACAACTGATAGATTTGATTTATGAATTAAATAAATCGGATGTTATAAATGTGGTATTCGGGGTATCAGGAAGCTCACTCGAAAAAGAATGCAGGCACAAAAATATTCAGTTTATTGCGGCAAAGAAGCATAAGCTAAATAAGTTTGTCAATTATAAATATCTAAAACAAATTTCAAAAGAAATACAACCAAATATCTTACACTTGCACACAAGTGATTCACTCACGACATTTGTTATCTCAGACCTGTTATTCAATTTAAACATTCCTGCCGTATTTTCTAAAAAAGGAATGGGACGGAGCAGCAGTTTTCTCAGTAAATTCAAATACAATTACAAAAATATTTCTGCGATTATTTGTGTTTCTAAAAAGGTAAAAAAAGAATTTTCGGAAATTTTGTCTGAAAGGAATAAACATAAATTAAATGTGATATATGATGGAATCTCTATTTCCAGAATAAAGAAGCCTGAACAACTCTTGAAAGAAAAAAAATCAAAATTTTTAATCGGACATATTGGCAATCATGTTCGGGCAAAAAACTTACCCGTACTTATAAAAATGATGGATGTGCTTGTGAACAAATTAGATGAAAAGGATATTCACTTAATTCAAATAGGAGAATTTAACGATAAGATGACTGATGATTTGAAGAAGTTGATTGACGATTTGAATCTGAACCACTTTGTAACGTTTACCGGTTTTGTACCGGATGCCTCAAGTTATTTATCTCAGTTTGACATTTTTGTGATGAGTTCAGAGCGGGAGGGGCTTCCGTTGACCATTTATGAGGCTTTTTATAAAAAAATTCCGGTGGTAAGTACACGGGCAGGTGGAATTCCTGAAATTATTTCAGACAATATAAATGGTTTTTTAGTGGATGTAGGAGACTACGGAAATCTGGCGCTGAAAACCAAAGAATTACTATACAACGAAACCAAAAAGAGAATATTCATTCAAAAATCTTTTGACTTATTTATGAATAATTATACTTCGGAAATTTGTGCGGCTAAAACAATAATCCTTTATAAAAATCTTATAAAATGAAAACTGCATTATTGATTTCTACATACAACTGGAAAGAAGCGCTTGATTTAGTACTTAAAAGTGTCTCCTCCCAAACCAGGCTTCCGGATGAAATCATTATTGCGGATGACGGATCAACGAGTGACACTGCCGAACTGATTCAATCCTACAAACCTGAAATTCCTGTTCCGATCCACCACATTTGGCAGGAAGATATGGGGTTCAGAAAAGCGAAAATTCTGAATAAAAGCATCGCGGAAAGCGATTCGGATTATATCATACAAATTGACGGAGATTGTATACTTCATAAAAATTTCGTGGAAGATCATCTGAAAAATATGAGGCAGGGAATTTATTTATATGGATCAAGAGTAAACATACTTCCGGGATTTGTAAATGATATTTTAAAAAATAAAATTATTGTATTCAATATTTTTTCCAAAGAAATTAAGAATAAAACCCGCGTATTACATATCCCGATACTTTCGAAATTATATAAACCTCATAAAGGAATTTCCAAAAAATTCAGAGGGTGCAATGTCTCATTTTGGCGAAAGGATTTCATAGATGTAAATGGGTACAATGAAGATTTCGAAGGCTGGGGAAGAGAAGATTCGGATCTAGTAATCCGTATGGGAAATAACCAAATTCAGGCAAAAAGGCTGCGTTATGCGGGAATCCTGTATCATATTCATCACAAAACCAATTCAAAACAAAATTTAGAAAAAAACAACAAAATACAAGAACAAACCTTGTCCGGAAAAATAATTTGGAGTAATAACGGAGCTGATAAATACTTATGAGTTAAATCTCTTATTTAATTAAATAACTATCATTATTTTTGCCCAAACCTTGTGAATGATTTTTGAAGTAAATCCTAAGTATAAATCTGTTTCCAAAGATATCCAATCTGTTTTTGAATCTTTCGATGAATCGGGCAAAGACTTTATAATTGGAGAGAGAAATAAAATAAAAGTTTTTCAAATCGGCGACTTGTCTGTAAATGTGAAATCATTTAAGGTCCCAAACAAATTAAATCAATTTGTTTACAAACGCTTCCGAAAGTCAAAAGCACGACGCTCATTTGAGTTTGCAACCATACTGCTTGAAAAAAACATCGGTACGCCGGAACCGATTGCTTTTATGGAAAACTACAATTGGTTTGGGTTACAAGACAGTTTCTATGCAAGCATCCAACAAGATTATGACTTGACATTCAGAGAATTAGTCGAAATAAGGGATTTTCCTGATGAAGAAAATATTTTGAGGCAATTCACGAGATTCTGTTACAAAATGCACGAAGCCGGAATTGAATTTAAGGATCACTCGCCTGGAAATACACTGATAAAGAAAATTGGAGAAAATCAATACAAATTTTATCTGGTTGATCTGAATCGTATGAATTTCCATGATTCGATGAACATCGAATTACGCATGAAAAATCTTTCCCGTTTAACACCTAAAGAAGAAATGGTAAGGATCATAAGTGACGAGTATGCTAAAATCTCTTCTGAAAACCCCGGCAAATTGTTTGAATTACTCTGGAGCTATACTTCAAAATTTCAAACAAAATACCATAGAAAATTAAATGCTAAAAATAAATTAAAGTCTATTTTTAACTAATCTCTGCTAAGATGAAAGTAAAATTGATATTGTTCTCTACGTTATTCCTTTTTATAATCAAATCAAACGGCCAAATTAATCCAAAAACAAAATGGGGAAATGTGTCCCAAGCCGAAATTGATTACAAAGAAGTTCCTTTTGAAAAAGAGGCCCCGGCCGTTATTTTATATGAAGACGGAAAAACGTCCATTTCCGGAACATTTCAGAATTATGTTTACCGGCGGATTAAAATTCTAAATGAAAAGGGAATTGAATTTGCCAATCAGGAACTCTTATATTACAGCTATAAAAATTTAGAACGATTCGTTACGATTAAGGCCCAAACCATCAATATTGAAAATGGGAGTGTTAAAATCTATCCCGTTGATAAAAATTCAATTTTTGACGTAAACGTAAATGAATACTACAGTTCCAAAAAATTTACATTTCCAAATGTAAAGGTCGGTTCTATCATAGAATTCGAATATTCGATGCAAGACGATAAACTTTATCTGATTGATGCCTGGCGGTTCCAACATGAAATACCTACTCTTTACAGTAATTATAAAGCTTCAAACAACTCAAGCTTAGACTATGCTTCGTTATTGATCGGAGATAGAATCGTGAAAAATTATGAAAAGAAATCTTCCAATAATTTAAGTGAGTGGACATTGACAAACTTGCCCAGCTTTCGTACTTTGTCTTTTCTCTATAATCCCGAAGATATGGCCGAAAGAATTGCCTTTCAGCTGAGAGGATATTATGGCAGGAATGGGAGCGCCTTTGGCGGCTCAACCTATAAGGACGCGATTATGAACTGGAAAGATTTATCCAAAGAAATGGAGGATAGTTACAGAACTTATACTAATGAAAGCTATGGCAGAAATATAGCAAATTCAATTCCTGATGGAAAAGACGAAAAAGAAACGCTCCTAAATATCTACAATTATTTCAAACAAAATTATAAATGGAATCATTTTACTGCCATACATCCAAAGATTTCAAACAGAGAGCTTGACAAAGAGCGAAGAGGAAATGCCGCCGATCTTAATCTGATGTTAAATACATTGTTGAAAATCAAAGGTTTTGACGCAAAAATGGTTTTATTAAGTACCCGAAATAATGGGAAAATTATTACTTCATACCCTTATTTAGGGCAATTCAATATGGTTATAAACCTCGTAACACTAAAAAACGGTTCTACATATTTGATTGACGCGACAGATTTAAATCATGATTTGGGTTATATGCCACTGAGAAATTATAATCATTTTGGATTGGTAGTAAACGCTAATGAAGAAAAATTTATAAATCTGTACCAACCTGTATCTGAATATCATTCTACCCAAACTTACACTTTCAAAAACGGAGTTGTCAACCTCGTAAGAACCGATAAGAAAAACGGTTATTTGAAAATTAAAAACCAAGAACTTCCTGAAGGAATCGCCGAATATAATCCTGTAGAAAATTCGCTTGATTTGCTCATGAATGAAAAAAAGAAAGAAACCAAAGATCCGGATTCGGAGAGTGATTATGAATTAATCCGGACTTCATTCGATTCAAATGGGATTCTAACCAATTCATTTGTAGCGGTAGAAAATCCACTTAAGAGTATTGTGGCACAATATAAATTTGAAGAGAAAACACGCGAGAGAGTTTTGGAATTCAATTTTCCTATTTATTACAAAACCGATGTGATTGTGACCATTCCGGATGGATATTCCGCCGAAGTGCTTCCTGATTTTAAATCTCATAATGAAATCAAATCCAAAGAATTAATCTATTTGCAAAATGCTGAAATAACAGATGGGAAATTAATACTACACGTAGAATTTTATATGGGGAAAGCTATATTTGCCAATAGTTATTCTGAAATTAAATCTTTCTTTGAAAAATCAAATCTAGATGCCAGTAAGACAATTCTCCTGAAAAAAAGTTAACCAACCACCATAAGATTACATCCACGCACATCAGAATAGTCAAATCTGCCTAAAACCTCAAATGAACTATCCGGGTGAATTTTTCCCAAATCATCTGTAGCAATAAAACTGCATGAATTCAGGTTTGCCAGATCAATGACATTTACACCGCCTGTTTTCTCCAGAGACAAAAATGATAGCGGGTCTTCCGTGTCGCGAATGATGATTTTCATCCAATTGGGGGTTTGAAATCTTGAATTTCCTTTGGAATAAGCCTGAGAAAGTAATTCGGTCATTCCGTATTCTGAATGAATTTCATTGACACTGAACCCTTTTTTAAGAATTTTGTGTAATTCTTCACGTGTAATTTCATTTTTCCTGCCTTTCATTCCGCCGGTTTCCATTACAATGGTATTTTTCAGATTTAATTGAAATTTCTCTACAAAATCCAGCAATGCAAATGAAACACCAATTAAAATTGCTTTTTCTCCTGATTTCTCATGTTCAATCAGATTCTGATATAATTCTTCATGATTGTACAAATAGAAACCTCCTCTCCCCGAATTTTCCAACCAAAATTCGACCATATCAATCAGGGAAGAACCTTCACGTTCCAGGTAAGAAGGCAAAAGTGCAAAAATGGAATATTCAGTTAATTCTCCATAAAAATGTCTGAAACCGTGTATTAAACTCTCTTTATATAGATTCAAATCAGTTACGAAATGTTTACTTGTCTTACTTCCGGTAGTTCCCGAACTGCTAAAAATTTTCTCGGCTTTATTGTTTCCTGAAATGACTTCAAATTCTTTGAAAAAGCGAATCGGCAAAAACGGGATTTGTTTTATGGAATAAATTCGCGAAGGATTTACATTCAAGAATTTGAGAAATTTTTTATAGACAGGATTATTTTCTGCCTGATAATGAAAAACCTTCAACGCTGTCTTTTCAAACGTTTCTTCATTTTGAATGGAAAAAATTTCTTCTGTGGAAATCATCGGGTAAAGTTACCAACTTGAAACCTTAAACTTAAAATTTTAAAACAAAATTATTTCCCCAACGCTTTATTTGCCTGGTACAAATGATCTCCGATCAATTCGTAATCCTGAATCAATTGCTTATAAAACAATGCGCTCAACGCAGACAGCTTGTCTTTTTCTATGGCTTTTAGGAGTGCATCTTCCGCTTCCCTGAATCTTTTGTCTATTGATTTTTCATTGGTTTTGGCTTCACTCAGATTTACGTTGGCCTGAGTTTCATTCAGATTTTGAACCAAAGTGGTGGTTGCCACAGAAAGCGAATCATGCAATTCAATGAGATGGGTGCGTAATTTTGGAGTGATGAAACTGTTGTTTTTCTTTCTCTCTTTGTGAACAGATGCGGTCTTCAGGGCGATGTCTCCTATGCTTTCCAAATGGTGGCAGATATCAATCAGCCGATGAATATTGAGTGCCACTTCACCTGTCATTTCATAAGTATAAATGGTATTCAGGTAATTCAATACACTTTTCTCCAGTTCATCACTTTCCTTTTCCAGAACATAAATCCGCTGGCGTAACTCGGCAGATTTTTCATCATCACTTTCGGTAATCATGCGGCCTAAACAATTGATTATTTGCCTGGTAATGCCGGCAAATTTTATAACTTCACGATTGGCTTCGTACACATACATCTTTGCCGTGGGGCCGAAAGGTCTTCCAATCAATTTGAGCGAATGCTCCGCGGTTTCTTTATCTAAAAATTTTTTAGATATGTAGGTTACAATACCGTTCAGAAAAGGTAAAATCAATACTGCAGAAAGGATGTTGAACAAAGTATGAAATGAAACCAAAATGATTTCACCGTCTTGTGAAATGTATTTACTTAATAATGAAATAATTCCCGGCACAAAAAAGAAAAACAATATGACTCCTGCCAAGTTGAAAAAGAAATGAAACCAGGCGACTATTTTTGATTCTTTATTCCCGATGGTGGAGGCTATCAAAGCTGTGGAAGTAGTTCCTATGTTAGCTCCTAAAATCATCATCGCTGCTTGTTCCAAAGGCATTCCTTTCGTTACCAAAACAGCCGCAAATAGTGTAAAAACACTGGACGAATGAAAAAGAAAAGTGATGACAACTCCAATTAAAACAAAAATAATTGAATTGATAAAAGTTGTTTTTCCGGTATATTTTTCAATGAACTGATGGAAGTAATAATTATCTGAAAAATCAGGTAAAAATTCTTTCAAAAAATATAAGCCTATGAATACCAATGCTAAGCCAATCGAAAAATTAGCCCATTCCTTTGCCTTGTGATTTCGGAAAAAGAAAAACGGAACGGCAATAGCGATTATGGGTAGCGCCAAAGTTTCTATATGCCATGTTGCACCAAGCGCGATAATGAACCATAACTTAAGAGTAGTTCCCACATTGGCTCCGACTATTATGGAAAATGCTTTCCTTAAGTTAAGCAAACCTGCATTTACGAAACTCAAAGTAAGGATACTGACGATGGAAGAAGACTGTAAAGCAGTAGTAAAAATAGTCCCCGCAAAAGCACCGGAGTAAGGATTCCGTGTCATTTTGTTTAGAAAGGTTTGCAGTTGTCTGCCTGAGGCTCGTTGCACGCCTTCACTCATCACCTTCATTCCATAAATGAAAAGCGACACGGCACCGAAAACATTGAGCAAAAGCAAAACGATCTGCATACTAAATCAAATTGATTTGCAAAATTACTTCGTCTTATGTAAATTGATTGTTAAGAAATTAAAACTTCTTTAATTCGTTTTGATCGGTTTAAAAAAAATTATGAAAACAATTTCTCTGCTTCCGGCACACTTTCCGGTTTCCCGACATCAACTAAAATTCCGCCGCTATGGTCATAACCCATAATGATTTCGGATTTCATCAATTCCATATAGCTGGTCATGATGGAAAATTTTCCATCTTGGGGAAGTAAATCAAATAATTCGGGATCTATGATATGAATTCCACTAAATGCAAGCTCTTTCAGTTCATCTTCGGATTCTGTAATTTCTTCCCTGGTCGAAAGATTCTTCCAGCCTTTGAGCCACATATCCTTTTCAAATAAAAGCTTGCGGGAGCTGGTTCTGTCTGAAACTGCCAGTGTAACCAGGGGTTGATGTTGAAAATGAAAATCGATTAAATTTTGAATGTTCAAATCCGTCAAAATATCCACATTCATAACCAGAAACGGTTTGTTTCCCAATAGCTTTCTTGCTTTGACCAACCCTCCGCCGGTTTCTAAAACTTCATTGCTTTCATCGGAAATTTGGATAAATACATCAAAATTATTCTTGGATTCGAGAAAATCTTTGATTTGGTCAGCAAAATGATGAACATTCACTACAAATTCCGTCATTCCAAAAGATTTCAGATATTCAATGTTTCGTTCCAGCAAAGTTTTCCCGTTCACCAAAGCCAATGCTTTAGGGTGGTTATCAGTAAAAGGTTTTAAACGTGTACCAAGCCCGGCGGCAAACAACATTGCTTTCATTTGCTAATAAATTTCATTAATCCAATTTTTACTTTCCTGTTCAATATGAGTCACTATCACATTCACTTCAGGAAATTTTTCCTCAATATGTTTCGCCATCACCTCTGCCGAATAAACAGATCGATGCTGCCCTCCTGTACAGCCAAAGTTAATTTCCAGATTTGAAAATCCGCGAGTCAAATACTCCTCTACAGTCAAATCCACTAGCATATATGCGGCTTCCAAAAATTCAAAAATCCTGGTTTGGGTCTCCAAATAATCTATTACAGTTTTGTCACGTCCTGTCAGCGTTTTATATTCCTGAATTCTTCCCGGATTTAAAATTCCGCGACAGTCAAAAACGAAACCTCCTCCATTACCCGTTTCATCATTCGGAATACCTTTTTTATAAGAAAAACTTCTAATGTTAATGTTTAATTTGTCGCTCATCAATAATTTGTTTTAGAGTTTTAAAAGTGGATTTTTCAGTTAATTTATAAATTACTTTTTTCAATTCGGGATAACTGTCCAAAACCGGATAATTTTTAATTTTCTCTAAATTGTTCAGTCCAAATTCTATGCTTTCCACAAAATGTTTTTTTCCTTCATAAATTCCTCTGAATCCATAGGTTCCCAAAACCTGCAGAAGCCTCTCTACAACACATAAATCATATCCTTTTCTGAATTGAATCCCATCTAAATCTTCTCCGGTGATATCAATAAACTCCTTTACATAGACATCATAAAATTCTTCTTTACTGCTTTCCGGCAAATCCGTTTTTGCCTGCCACAACAGAGATACCAGATCATATTGAACAGGGCCTTTCAACCCTCCCTGATAATCAATAAAATAGGGTTCGTTCTCGCTAATCATGATGTTCCTCGTCTGGAAATCCCGATAAACAAAATACTTATATGGAATTTGTTCAAAATCATAGGAAAAATATTCAAAATCCTGAATTAATTTACCCTGATTGAAGTCAATTCCCAAAAGATTCAGAAAATAATTTTTAAATGAAAATAAATCCCGTAAAACCAATACATGATTGAATTTCGGATAACTGAAACATTGTGAATAATCCAAACCCAGATCACCTGACAATTGCATTTGGACCAATTGGATTATGGATTTTTCATAATAGGTTTTTGACTCTTGGCGATTACTCAAAACTACATCCAATAAGCTTTGATTTCCCAAATCGGACTGTACATACAAAGTAAAATCTTCTGAAACTTCGTAAATAACGGGAAGGTTGGTTATGATTTTTGAAAAATGCTCCGTGAAATACAGGAAGGTTTTATTTTCCTCAACATTCTCGCTTTGCGTCAAAATGGAAGATTGGTCCGAATAAAAAAACCGATAATATTTCCGCGAAGAACCTCCGCCTGATAAAAGCTCCAAAGTTGCGATGGCCTGTTCACCATAGTGTAAATTCAGGAAAGATTTAATTTTTTCAACCATGTGAAAACTTTCATCAAAGTTACAAATTTTCACCTCAAGGTTCGCCAGGTTATTTGAAACCTGTCAGATCTTGTAAAAATCCAATACCCTGCTTCAATCTTTCTCTTTCAAATTGGTAAGCATTGCATCTGTCATTTTTTCCAAAGAAAATTCCGGTTTCCATCCCCAGTCTTTTTTAGCAACAGAATCATCTATGCTTGCCGGCCAGCTGTCGGCAATTGCCTGGCGGTAATCGGGATTATAAGAAATTTCAAAATCGGGAAGATGTTTCTGAATTTCGCTTGCAATTTCAGCCGGGGTAAAACTCAAAGCGTTCAAATTATAGGAAGTCCGGACTGATAATTTATCGGCATCTGCCTGCATCAGTTCTATAGTTGCGCGAATGGCGTCATCCATATACATCATTGGTAAAGCAGTATTTTCAGAAAGGAAACATTCATATTTTCCTTCTTCCAAAGCCTGGTAAAAAATATCGACTGCATAGTCGGTCGTTCCGCCTCCCGGACGAGTTTTCCAGCTGATCAATCCCGGATAACGGATGCTTCGGACATCTACACCAAACTTTTCATGGTAATAGTTACACCACAGCTCACCTGCTCTTTTTGAAATTCCGTAAACCGTAGCCGGAATTGCCAATGCGTTTTGTTCCGTGTTATTTTTAGGCGTATCATTTCCAAAAATTGCAATGCTGCTCGGCCAATAGAGTTGTTTGATTCTCTTTTCTTTAGCTAGTTCCAAAAAGGTCAAAAGTGAATCCATATTGAGCTCCCATCCTTTTTTAGGAAATTTTTCGGCAGTTGCGGAAAGCATGGCTGCCAAATGATAAACAATGGTAATTTCATGTTTAAAAACAATTTCGGAAATCTGGTTTGAGTCCATCACATCCAGCTTTTCGTAATTAGGATCATATACGTTTTTTAGATCCTGAATATCAGTCGCCAAAACATTTTTTTCTCCGTAGATTGCTCTTAATGCAGTGGTCAGTTCAGATCCTATCTGACCTAAAGCGCCTGTTACCAAAATTTTTTCCGTCATCTGAAATGCTTGTTTATTCCACAAATATAAAACATATCAGACAAGCAAAAACTGATTTTTCTTCTTAGATTTGTAACAATCATACTTGGTTATGTAACTAATACACACAAAACAGTCAAAAACAATCGGAAAAATGAAAAAACTAAACATTTTCTGCTTCATCTTGTTAGGAATCTTAGGGTTCGGGCAGGCAAAATACAATGCAATTAATATGAACTATATGGATAAAGATATCCGTCCGCAGGATGATTTTTATAATTATGTAAATGGCAACTGGATGAAAACCACAGAGATCCCATCAGACAGGGCGCGTTGGGGTAGCTTTGACGAATTACGTGAAAATACCGACATAGTTTCGCTGAGTATTTTAAAAGGCCTTCTGGGGAAAGAATACGCTAAAGGAAGTGACGAGCAAAAAATCAGGGATTTGTATGAATCCTTTATTGATTTCGAATCAAGAAACAAAACCGGATTAGCTCCTATAAAACCTTACTTGGATAAAATAGATAAGATAAAATCCATAAAAGACTTAGAAAAATACCTGACGGAGGTTACTCCTATCGGTTTAAATCCGTTTTATGGCTTCAACGTATATTCTCATATGAAAAACAGCAGCCAGAATGCCGTTTATTTAGGATCTGCCAGCTTAGGATTGGGAAGAGCATATTACCAAAAGGATGACGAAAACAACCGGCAAACTTTAGATAAATATTCTACTTACATAAATAAGATATATACATTTACCGGAGAAAAAACGAGAGATTTAAAAGGTCCGAAAATTGTAGAATTTGAAAAATCAATTGCCGCTAATATGCTCACCGTAGAGCAAATACGTGATGCAAAATTACGCTTCAACCCATATGCGGTAAAGGATTTAAAAAATCTGACCAAAAATATTGATTTGTCTAAATTCCTTACGGGTTTAAGAGTAAAAACAGATTCTGTTATCATCGGGGAATTGAAATATTACCAGGAGTTAGATAATATTTTAAATGAGCAGAACTTACCGGTAATTAAAGAATTCATGAAGTTTCAACTGATTGACGGATCGGCTGATTGCCTTACTGAGGAATTAGATGAATTGAGTTTTGATTTCTACGGAAAACAACTGCGTGGACAAAAAGAGCAAAGATCTTTGGATAAACGAGGACTTGAAACCGTAAACGGATCAGTTGGTGAATTATTAGGCAAATTATACGTGAAAGATAACTTTCCGCCGGAAGCAAAAGCCAATGCCAAAGAGATGATTGATTATTTATTCAAATCATTTAAAGTACATATCAACAACCTGGAGTGGATGTCTCCTGAAACCAAAGTAAAAGCACTTGAAAAGTTAAGCAAGTTTACTGTAAAAATTGGTTATCCGGACAAATGGAGAGATTATTCAAAGCTGGAAATTGTGTCTCATAAAGAAGACGGGGCTTTATTTAAAAATAATATCAACATCAGAAAATGGTTTTACGAGTATACTTTGACCAAAATTGGTAAGCCCGTTGACAGATCCGAATGGGGAATGTCACCACAAACGGTGAATGCTTATTTCAACTCTTCTAACAATGAAATTGTATTCCCTGCCGCGATCCTTCAGGCACCATTCTATGATTTCAGAGCAGATGCCGCTGTAAATTTCGGAGGAATCGGAGCGGTAATCGGACACGAAGTTTCTCACGGATTTGACGACAGTGGTTCGCAATATGACGGAGATGGAAATTTAGTTAACTGGTGGACAGAAGAAGACCATACAAAATTCAAAGCTGCGGGAAAAGCATTGGCTGACCAATACAGCAAATACGAACCGGTTCCAGGCTCTTTTGTAAACGGTGAATTTACCCTGGGTGAAAACATAGGAGATTTAGGAGGGATCAATGTAGCATATGACGCTTTACTTATGTATTTAAAAGACAAAGGGAATCCCGGAAAAATTGACGGATTCACGCCCGAACAAAGATTTTTCATTTCATGGGCTACCATCTGGAGAACAAAATCTACCGATGAAGCACTTGCAAATCAAGTCAAAACAGATCCACATTCTCCGGGCTATTTCAGGGCGATCGGACCGTTGGAAAATGTAGAAGGATTCTATAAAGCGTTCGATATAAAAGAAGGTGATAAAATGTTTAAACCAAAAAAAGAAAGAATTATAATCTGGTAAAATTATGGTCATTCCAAAATTATTCAGATGGCTGTTTTTTAGAAAAATAATAAAAATGACAACTGTAGAAGCAATCAAAAATCCTAATGCGACTTTAATTGACATTAGGGAACCTTACGAATTAGAAATAGACGGAAGCGTAGAAAGCGCAATCAATATCCCGATGGGAGAAATTCCGGAAAAATTAGATGAAATAAAATCCATGCCCAAGCCTATTGTGGTTTTTTGCAGAAGTGGAGGACGTGCTTCTTCCACGCTGAATTTTATGCGCGAAAATGGATTGGATGAAATTTTCAATGGCGGCGGATTCAATGATGTAAATGAAATCCTGAACGAAAAATAATTATTATTCTCAATTACTTTAAAAAGCTTTGTCAAAGTTCAGAACTTTGACAAAGCTTAATTTTCATACAAAATGACAAAAAAACAAAGGGCACAATTTGTAATAGATGAATTGGAAAAATTATATCCTAATCCTCCGATTCCTT
>CAZKOC010000037.1:0-14538 GCA_964554275.1 uncultured Weeksellaceae bacterium | reverse complement strand
AATTAGTTATTTAGAATAAATACGAATAATTAATTCTTTCAGAAAATTTTTAATCAAAGTGTAACAATTTTTGATAATTCTCGTCTTATGTTTAAAAAGTGGGTGATTTACCTTTACGTATTATGTATAACAAAGTAATGTGTAAAACAATGTAATTACGAAAATGCCTAAAATAAATTTTAAATGAAATTAATATGGATCAGGGCAATCCATTTGACTATTAAATAACAATTAAATATTAACAAATGAAAATTCAAGGTTTAATCTCCGGATTAGTGTTAATGGGTGCCATTATGCTTTTGGCAAATGAAAAAAAAGCAAATTTGACGGGTAGAATCCAGGACAATTCAGGATTTGGTATTATGTCGGGATCTTTAGAAGTATATACAAAAGATGCGGAACATAAATTAGTATATACAACAGCAACAGAAGAAAACGGAACTTTTATATTATCGCACCTTGAACCGGGTGAATATGAATTTATTGTAAAAGCACAAGGATTTGAAGACAAAATCCAGGTTCTGAAGGTTGAAGCAAATTCATCTGATTTGGGTATCATTACCTTGGATGAGAATTTCATTTCTTTGGAAGAAGCGGTCATTTATGGAAAATCCTCATCGAAAAACGATTTTGTGCTACTAGATACGGCAGTTATATATGGTAAATCTAATTCAAAATAATTAATCAATTCTCCACTTAAGCTGTCTGAAAAATTAATTTTAAATTTTTTGTAACAAGTGGCATTTTTAAACAACTTATAAATTGAAAAATATAGATGATTACGTTTAGTAACTCTGTTAAACAAGGTAATATGCAAAACAAAATAATTATGAACATGAGGTCTTTAACGTTGGTTTTCTTCTTTTTGGGAAGCATAATGTTATTCGCGAATGATAAAAAAGGAACTGTTTCGGGAAGAGTTCAGGATGCGGCAGGGAATGGAATTCCCTACGCATCCATCGAAATTTATAGTAAGGGAGAAGTGCAAAGCCTTATTTCAGGAGGAATGACCGGAGAAGACGGTACATTTATCATAGAAGGTGTCGAATATGGCAATTATGAACTGGTAATTTTTGCAGTAGGATTTACCGATAAAATTCAGGATATAAATGTGGAAAACACAGTTACCAATTTGGGGAATATTGTCATGGGTTCAGAGGTAGTTGTACTTGAAGGAGCCGAAATCCGGGCAGAAACTTCCCAATACCGAACCGAAATTGACAAGAGAGTAGTCGATGTAGGAAAGGATTTGGTAAGTGCCGGAGCTGATGCCGCCGCCGTATTAAATAATATACCTTCGGTAAGTGTTGACCAGCAAACGGGTGAACTTTCACTTCGTGGAAATGAGAACGTAAAAGTTATGGTAGATGGTAAACCGTCCAATATTCCGGCAGCTCAGCTTTTGAAGCAACTTCCATCCAATGCTATTGCCAAAGTCGAAATTATTACCAATCCATCAGCCAAATACGATCCCGATGGAAACTCAGGGATCATCAACATCATAACTCATAAAAATAAGAGGAAAGGATACAATGTGGGTTTGAATATGGGTTATACGAAAGGAGATAATTCGCGCTACAACAGCTCCGTAAATGCCAATGTAAATACCGGGAGCTTTAATTTCTTTGGTAATTACAACGCCAATCTTGGGAAAAACAGATTCCATGGGACAGTAAAAAATTACGATACAAAATTAGATCAATTCTTTGATGTGAAAGATGACAATAAATCCCATGTTTTCAAAGTCGGGTTTGATTGGTTTATGGGTGATAAAACAGCTTTAACCTTGTATACAAGCCAATTCTTCTACAATGGAGAAGGAACTGCAGATGCCAATGTTTTTGATAATTCAACCAATATATTTTATAATAATTTTAATAACTCTGAAGGTGATTACCGTAACCAGGACTATAGTTTGAACTTCAAAAGGGACTTTGGAAAAGAAGATCATAATATAGTTTTAGATGCAATTTATTCTACGTCTGACAATGATGATACAAGAAATTATTTCAATACTTTTCCGGCTGATGAATTTTCAGAATTCAGAAAAGGTGAAAACACAAATACGAGAATCAATCTCGATTACACCAATCAAATCATTGATGGCGGGAAAATTGAGGCAGGATTACAATTCCGTCAGGAAAACAATAAAAACAGTATGATATCCGGTCAGACTATTACAATAGAAGATGAGGACGAAAATCCGATTATTTTTTCACCGGATGTAAATTTTGATTTCACAAGAGATATTTATTCTGCCTATGTGAATTATGGTCAGACATTTGGTAAATTCGGGGTACAGTTGGGTGTAAGGGCTGAGATGGTAGAGGAAAATGCCGACTATAGTGTAGCTCCGGCAGGTCCCGGAATCTACAAAAATGATTATACCGAATTTTACCCATCGGCATTCCTTACTTACGATGTAACCGAAAAAGGGCAAATCTTGTTGAATTACAGCCGCAGAGTTGACCGTCCGGGTATCAATCAAATTACCCCTGTTCCGGAATGGAGTACTTCAACTATGCAAAGTTTAGGAAATCCTGAATTGAGGCCACAATTTACAAATTCGTATGAATTGGGTTATTTACAGAGATTTAAAGGAGGAAGCTTAAATGCAACTGTATTTTACAGAAAAGTAAACGATATGATTTTCCGTTATTTGGAAGTCAATCCCAACGATTCTGTAATTATCAATCAAAAATGGGTTAACTATGACGAATCCGAAAGCTACGGATTGGAATTAAGCGCAAACTACAAACCTCTGAAGTGGTGGAGTTTCAATACAAGTTTTGATGTTTTCGCAAATAAATTTTACTTAGATAATAAAGAGATTACCGGAACACCATGGAACTTCAGAATTAATAATAACTTCAGCGTAACCAAGAGTTTAAGTATTCAAAATTTCTTTATGTACAGAGGCCCTTTCAAATTCATTCAGGGAGAAATGCAGCCTATGTGGCGTATGGATTTAGGTGCCCGTTATTCTTTCATGGATGGAAAAGCATCCTTCACTGCACGTGTAAGCGATATATTCAAAACATTCCATGCGGAAGCACACATTGACAATCCGAACCATGGTTTGGGGCAGTTTAACTGGGAATCTCAAACCTTGTATGTAGGATTCTCGTATAATTTCGGTGGAGATGTGAGAAAACGAAATATACAGCAGGAAAATAACCAATCCGCTCCGGGAGGAGGAATCGGATTCTGATAAGTGTTTCCTTATTACAGATATTTTTTAATTTTTTATTGCATTATTCAAGAAAATCCTCTTACCAGTTTTTAAGAGGATTTTTTTATGAAATGAGAGATGAAAACAATCAGATTCTTTATATAAGAATTTTATATTGAATTAATTATCTTTACACCCCTAAATACAATTCAACTAATAAAAAAATAAATACGATTATGAAAGTAACTGTTGTAGGTGCAGGTGCGGTAGGTGCAAGTTGTGCTGAGTATATAGCAATGAAAAACTTCGCATCAGAAGTGGTATTGGTAGACATTAAAGAAGGTTTTGCGGAAGGTAAAGCTATGGATCTGATGCAAACCGCTTCCCTAAATGGTTTTGATACCAAGATTTCAGGAACTACGGGAGATTATTCCAAAACTGCAGGCTCAAAAGTAGCCGTTATCACTTCAGGAATCCCAAGGAAACCCGGAATGACACGTGAAGAATTAATCGGAATCAATGCCGGGATTGTGAAAGATGTTACTGAAAATTTAGTAAAACACTCTCCGGACGTAATCATCATCGTGGTTTCCAACCCAATGGATACAATGGCTTATTTGGTTCACAAAACTTCCGGATTGCCAAAAGAAAGAATCATCGGAATGGGAGGTGCTTTGGATTCAGCCCGTTTCAAATATAGATTGGCAGAAGCTTTGGAATGCCCGATTTCAGATGTTGATGGGATGGTAATTGCCGCGCATTCGGACACCGGAATGGTTCCACTGATTAGCAAAGCAACCAGGAATGGCATTCCTGTTACGGAATTTCTGAATCAGGAAAAATTGGATTATGTCCTTGAAGAAACAAAAGTAGGCGGGGCCACTTTGACAAAACTTTTGGGGACATCGGCCTGGTATGCGCCGGGAGCAGCTGTTTCCGTTTTGGTTCAGTCAATCCTTTGCGATCAGAAAAAAATGATTCCATGTTCATTGTTGCTGGATAGTGAGTACGGAGAATCCGATATTTGCTTGGGTGTTCCGGCAATTATAGGTAAAAACGGGGTAGAGAAAATTGTTGATATTTCATTGACTGATTCCGAAAAAGAGAAATTCACTGCTGCAGCAAATGCCGTGAGAGAAGTAAATGGAGATTTGAAATTTTAATTCAATAGAAAAAATGATAATTTTGACGGTGGCTGAGGTTCTCGAAGCCACCTTTTTTATTTGATTAAGTTATATGAAAAGACCAGATTACGTAACCGAAGAAAGATTAAAACATTTTATTTCCGAAGCTTTCAAAGAAGATGTGGGTGACGGAGATCATTCAACTTTAGGAAGTGTCCCTGAAAATTTACAGGATGACGCGCAGCTTTTGGTAAAGGAAGATTGTATTTTGGCGGGGGTGGATCTAGCGAAAGAAATTTTCAGTTTTTATGATAAAAATCTGGAAATTGAAGTTCTGATGAATGATGGTGATGTTGCCAAAACCGGAGATATTGCTTTTCGGATAAAAGGTTCCGCACGCTCTATTTTAACTTCAGAACGATTGGTTTTGAATTGTATGCAGCGTATGAGCGGTATAGCAACTTACGCGAAGGACATGGTCGCAAAAACAGAAGGAACAAACGTGAAAATTCTTGATACCCGGAAAACAACACCTAATTTCAGGATGTGCGAAAAATGGGCGGTAGCGATTGGCGGAGCTCAAAATCACCGTTACGGTTTGTATGATATGGTAATGTTGAAAGATAACCACAATGATTATGCAGGAGGGATTTCACAGTCGGTTCAATCTGTTTCAAATTATTTGAATTCAATCAACAAAAAACTTCAAATTGAAGTGGAAACAAGAAATCTGGAGGAAGTAAAAGAAGCAGTTTCTACAAATTTGGTTGATGTTATCATGCTGGATAATATGAATTTAGATGAAATGAAAGAAGCTGTAAAATTAATAAACGGACGATGCAAAACAGAAGCATCGGGTGGGATTACGCTTGACACAATCCGTTCCGTAGCCGAAACAGGAGTAGATTATATTTCTTCGGGAGCAATTATACATTCTGCCCCCAATAAAGATTTGAGCCTTAAGGCAATTACATGACTTATGTCATGTTTCTATTCAAAAGGTTGTTTAAAAAATTAACCCAGAGTTAACATTTTTAAGCACTTGTGTTTGCACCTTTGTCACATAATTCAAAAACAAAAAATTATGAGGCACAACTCTACTTTTTTCTTAGCGTTTCTATTTTTTCTGATAGGAACGGTTACTTTAACTTATGCGCAGGTAGATCCTGAAACGGATTCTGTTGTCACAGATTCAGCGGACTGGGAACAGGATGTTTTACTTTCCGAGTCCATAATTGTCGGAAAAGGTGTAATTGACCTGGAAGAAAACCGTAAAACTCCGGTAGCGGTTTCAACAATCACCAAACAAGAAATTCAGGACAAATCTGTTGGAAATGTCGAATTTCCGGAGGTGATGAAACATACCCCATCTGTGTATATAACGAATCAGGCAAGTGGATTTGGTGACGGCCAAATGTTTTTACGTGGATTTGATCAGTCCAATACCGCATTCTTGTTAAACGGCCAGCCGATCAATGGCATGGAAGACGGGAATATGTACTGGTCTAACTGGAGCTCTATGCTTGATGTTGCCAATGCGGTTCAAATACAAAGAGGTTTAGGATCTTCCAAGCTGGCAATTTCTTCGGTTGGGGGTACGGTAAATATCGTTACAAAAGCCACCGAGAAAAATCAGGGAGGAATGGCTCGCTTCGTGATGGGTAATGACAGTTATATGAAGGGAACTGTAGCTTATGACTCAGGTTTGCAAGGTAAATGGGGTTTTTCAATTGCATTGGATTACTGGACAGCACATCGTAAATATGCAAGAGGAACAAATGGAGAAGGACAAAGTTACTTCGTTTCAGTAGGATTCAAACCAAATGACAGGCATAACTTTAATTTTATGATTTTCGGTGCTCCACAAGTCCATGGTCAAAAATGGTCCAATACAAAAGAAGAGTATGCTCAATACGGAGAAAAATACAACGAAAATTATGGTATGTATAATGGAGAAGGTCATAATCTGGTTGAAAATTATTACCACAAACCGGTTGCCAACTTAAACTGGGATTTCTCTATCAATGATAAAACCTCATTATCCACAGTTATTTATGCTTCTATGGGTAGAGGAGGGGGTACCGGTAACTTTGGTGCTTCACAAAACACTATTAGAATGGATGATGGTTATTTGGATTTTCATGAAGCTGAATTAAATAATGCTCAGGTTGAAAATGGTATTGGTATTGACTCAAACGGTTTTTCCAAAAGATCATCTGTCAATAATCACTTTTGGTATGGAGCGGTTTCTAATTTAAATTATGACTTGAATGAGAACTGGTCATTTAACTTAGGAGCAGATATCAGATTCTACAAAGGGGATCATTTTCGCCAATTGATTGAACTTTACGGATTAAATGGTTGGGAAATTACAAATAACAATAGTGGTACCTATATTGTAACAGATACATTTGACTCAACCCCATGGGCGTCATTATTTAATTTTGCAGATGAGGGACAAAGAATCGGGTATGATAATTCTGAAAAAATCAATTATCAGGGAGCTTTTGGACAAGTTGAATTTAACATAGCAGGTTTTTCCGCATTTGTTCAGGGAGCAGTGTCAAATCAGTTTTATCAGAAATTTGACAGATGGAACTATGCAGGAGGAGAGGCTGAATCTGAAAAAGTAAATAAAATTGGGTATAATGTAAAAGGGGGATTGGCTTATAACTTTCTGGAAGATCATACAATTTTTGGAAACGCGGGCCACTATTCCCGCCAGCCTTTCCTGGACAATATTTTTGTTCAGAATACAGTTAATTTAAGAGATCCGGAAGTTGATAATGAGGAAATTACAGGTATAGAATTAGGATACAGATATGCTACAAGAATCGTTAAAGTAAATGTGAATGTTTACCATACTAAATGGGCAAACAGATTTGTAACGTATTCGATAAGAGGAGATAAGAGTTATCCTGTAGATGATTTTAATCCGGATAGCCCTCAATACAAAAATGTTGATTATTTATTATCGGATCAAACACAAATTCATAAAGGAGTTGAAATTGATTTTGAAGCCAAATTAGCAAGAAAGTGGATGTTCAGAGGTTTTGCCTCTTACGGTGACTGGCAATTGGACGGATCATCTCCGTTTACTGTACGTGACCAGGACACTTTCGATATAATTGATAGCGACAAAGAAGTTGATCTGACAGGTGTAAAGGTGGGTAGTTCTGCTCAGTTTACTTTTGGCTTAGGCACCCAATTTGAGATAGTTAAAGGTTTAAGTGTTGACTCCGACCTCAATTATTATACTAATCTGTACGCAGATCCTAACGTAGGTACGGCGGTGACAAACCAAAACTTAGATCCGAATTATGAGTATAAGTCCGAGGTATTAAGCTCTTTTGCCATTTTAGACGCAGGGATTACTTATGAATTCAAATTTGGTGGAAAATCAATAAGATTCAGAGGGAATCTCAAAAATGTTACCAACACCGGTTATGTTGCAAGAAAAACTGGAAATGATTATTTTATAGGAATAGGAAGAACCTACAATGCAGGTCTCCAATTCAACTTCTAAATTCATAAAAACATAAATAATTTTGAATTAACCTCCCTCTTCGGGAGGTTTTTCTATTTTTGTATAAAACTAACATATGGATTTTTACAGCATTCTAAAATATTTTCATAGCGGATGGGCATATTTGGTAATTACGATGGGGTTGGTGCTCTTTCTTGCATTGTCATATTATATGATGAACAGGAAAGAATCAAATCGTATGCTGCACCGCGTTAGTTTCTTTACTACACTTACGTTCCACATTCAGTTAATAATTGGAGCATTACTTTATATTCTTTCCCCTTATTCAAAATGGAATGAAAATACAATGTCAGACGACATCAGTCGGCTTTATGCATTGGAACACCCTTTGATGATGTTTGCTGCCGTTATGTTTATTACGATTGTAAATTCACGGATAAAGAAATATCCTAAGGTTAAATTTTCTAATATGATTTTAGTTGCGGTCGCCATAGCCTGTATGCTGGCAATGATTCCGTGGCATGTATGGCCTTCAGCGAGCTAAAATTATTTAGTAAAATTTAATGTATTCTTTACGTTTCTGTAGGAATGTAACTCGGCCTTTAAAGACCCGACCATCAATTCAGCTTTGATCTGTACGGGAATGTGATTGGCATCGTCTGTTACCCACATGGTTACACTCTCGGTTTCTTTAAAGATCCTGCCGGATTGTACATAAGGCCTGATTTTTAAACATTTTATTTTTCCGAATTTGGTTTTTGTTGTTTCTCTTCCTAGGATTTTTAATTTGAACTTATAAGTTTCCTCGGCCATTAAGATATCAACATTAATGTAGTCACCGGTTTTTAAATCATCAGTATCATAATTCCTTAGATAATAAAAAGCCGAAAGCAGATCCTGCACGTTTCCTTTGAACTCCATGTAAGATACTTTTTGATTCTTCCTGTCATTGATTTTGGCAATTTTTCCGGTATGGTCAAAAGTAATAATCTGGTCTCGTGTATAACCTCCTTCACTAATTTTTCTGACAAATTTTGAAGGTTTGTTCGTCGCTTTATCTATATAAGTTTCATATAAGTCGTCCACTTTATAAAAAGCTCTTACGGCACCGGATGAAGAACCCTCTCCCACAATATGATAATGGGGTTTACCTTCATAGTTGGCTTCTTTAACCTGTAATGTAGCGAATCCGGCATTGAGGACTCCGTAGTGAATCCTGTATTTCAGAAATTCCCCTGTCTGATAGTTTTGTGAATCATTTTGCACAAATGACAAGGTAGAAATGATAAAACAAAAAGACAGCAATAACTTTTTCATCAATTGGGTTTTGCGCTTAATAAAACAAAGAGTTTGCCAAAGTGAATGTTTTATTGTCGTGCATTTTTCAATTCATGCGGGTTCAGGGGCTGATCAATATGATTTCCCATAAATGGTTTTATGCCATTGACATTGATTACTTGGATAATTTCAGGGGCATATTTCTTTACCGTCATTTCCACACCGGACTTTAATGTCATTTGGTTGACAGTGCAATCGGTACAGGTTCCTGTAAGTCTTACGGTAACTATATTTTCTTCAACAGATACCAGCTCAATGTCTCCGCCGTCATTATTTAAAAACGGACGGATTTCAGCCAACGCTTGTTCTATTCTTTCAATTAAATTCATTTCACTCATAATTACAAAGTTACTTATTTTTTTATTGCCGAACACCCGGCCATTGTAGTAATTCTTACGGCTTCGGTTGGTGGCAATGTACTGTTTCTTTCTACCAAACTTACAACCATATTTTGCGTGATGGTTTCGTAATTGTTTGAAACTGCTGTATTTTCCTGCATAGCCGCAGGCCTTCCTGCATCTGCCGCCTCTCTGATGCTTTGTACGATTGGTACTTCGCCTAAGAAAGGAATTCTTAAATCCTCGGCAAGGTTCTTAGCTCCGTTCTGACCGAAAATGTAATATTTATTCTGAGGTAATTCTTCGGGTGAGAAATATGCCATGTTCTCAATAATCCCTAAAACGGGAACGTTGATGGCTTCCATCTGGAACATACCGACTCCTTTGCGGGCATCGACCAATGCAATTGTTTGAGGTGTACTGACAATAACCGCTCCTGTGATAGGAACTTGTTGTACGATTGACAAATGAATATCACCGGTTCCGGGAGGTAAATCAATTAATAAGAAATCCAACTCTCCCCAGTGTGCATCCCGAACCATTTGATTCAAGGCTTTCGCAGCCATCGGGCCACGCCAAACGACAGCCTGATCTGTTCCCGCAAAAAATCCGATAGATAAAATTTTGACACCATAACTCTCTATAGGTTTCATTTTCGACTTACCGTTTACGTTTACAGAAACGGGTTTTTCTCCTGCTACATCAAACATTGTGGGAATAGACGGCCCGTAGATGTCGGCATCTAACAAGCCAACCTTGAATCCCATTTTTTGTAAGGTAATTGCCAGATTTGCCGAAACGGTAGATTTTCCAACGCCACCTTTCCCGGAAGCAATCGCTATAATGTTTTTTACCCCGGGAATTTCATTTCCTTTAATTTCCTGTCTTTCCTGTGTTTCAACAGTTATGTTGAGCGTGAGCTTTGCTTCAGGGATTTGTTCGGAAAATGCACTTTTGAGTGCTTGTTCCAATCGTTTGCGTTCATGCATTGCCGGCGATGGAGAAACGATGTCCAGAATGACTTCATTACCCATGACCTGAGAATTTTTCACCCAGTTTTCAATACCCAACTCCTCTAATAATTCCCTTACACTGTTTTTCAAACTGCTCATTTCTAATTCATTTAATTATGAACTGCAAAGTTAGAGAGAAGTAAGCAGTTAAGAAAATGGAATCAGATGATTTTGCTTATGGTATAATAGAGATTGTTTTCTAAAGTTTATAAGGAGATTTATTTTTATTTTTGCGAGGAATTGAAACTGAAAAAATGGATAAACATTTTGAGGACCTTGCGATCATTCGTAAGAATTTTATAGAATACCTGCATAAATATGACTTAAAGCATCTGACTTACATTCCGATAGGTTTTCAGAATCATATATTTTGGAATTGCGCTCATGCTCTGGTAACACAACAGCTGATGACTTATTACCTGACGGACAATACGATGCTGGTTGATAATAATTGGGTAATGCGTTTCAAAAAAGGAACTTCTGGTGACCAGAACGTAACACAGGACGATGTGCACTTATTGATTAAATTATTGCAAACCACACAGGTTCAGCTCAAGAAAGATTACAATTCCGAGAAGCTGGCTTATTTCAAACCTTATGAAACCAGTTTTGGAATTAGTTTGGAAAATGTAGAAGACGCTATCCGTTTTAATAATCTCCATGAATCGCTTCATCTGGGTTATATAATGGCCTTGATTAAGAATATTTCATAAAAAATCCCGAAGCTATCCGGGATTTATATTAGAATATTGATGATTTTTACAAAGGATCGTATTCAAACTGTGGAAAACCTCTTTCTCCTTCTAAAGAAGTCATTCGAATAAAACGGATCTTGAATAAATATCCGCTCGGATCTTTTAGAACATAAAATCTATCTCCAAAAACAACCGGCCCATTGGGGGTGCTTCTCCAGTTACTGCCAATCGTGCGATGATCATCATAAATAAAACGAGTTTCATCTACATCGGTTGCAGAAAAATTTTCATATGTTTCAATAAGCACTGAAGATTCTGATATAACTTGATAAACACCTACTTCTGACAAAGTATTATTTATTACAAAGTCTGGAAATATGTATGTTCCCTGATTAGTCCCACTATTGTCAAATACTTGATTTGTGAACACAGTAAAGCAAATATCCCATTCTTTCTTTTTAGGTTGAATTAGCTTTTCGTGTCCGTCCCTCAAACTAAAAAAGGTAAAATTATAATCTGAATTTTTCTCTATTATATAAGAAAGATGGGTAGTATCATCTAGATTGGCATATTTAATCAGATAGCCATCATTTTCGTTTCGGGTAATTTGGATTTTCATCCATCCTCTTGATGCTCCTGCAATTCCCACAGAACCCATAGGTACATTTCCTGTACCGATTTCATATCCCATATTGATCAGATAAATTTTATTTTCATTCTCGTCAATGCTAATTTCTTTTATGGCCGTTCCATTTTCTAAATAGTTTCCGGCTACATCATCAACGTACTGAATATTATCGGGATCAAAATTTGCTACCTGCACCAAAGACATAAGATTACTTACCATACCTGAATTTACAGCATCTATATTGGAAACATTTTCTATAGCTCCTGCAGCCATCATTACAGAAGTATTTAAGATAACTCTGAATTCGTTTCCACTATAAAATCCTAAATCCCAGTCAGTTCTTTTGTTTTTTGTCATTTGCCCTGTACTCAGGTCAATCCAAACTTGATTGGGTTGATGCGCGCCTTCTGTCTCAGGTTCTAGTATAGCACCGGTAAGGGGAGCAACAGAAACTATTCCGTCATCTTCTTTCAAACAACTTGTAGTTAGAAAGAATAAAAACAAAATTGATATTTTGATTAAATTATTCATAATGCTTGTATAATTAATTGAAATTCAAATTATAGTTTATCTTTAAAAAATAAGAACGTCCATAAAAAAGGTTTTGTAAAACAGGAGCTCCGGAATGCGCATCTCCGGAAAGAATAGAGTTTCTTACCGAGGAAACATCGAATATATTTCGGGCTCCTAAGGTAATCTCTAAATTATTATCAAGAAATCCTTTTCGCAGTGAGAAATTCATTAAGTTAAATGCCTCTCTTTTTCCTAATCGATAATACGGATTGTTTGAAAGGGCATCTGCAAGTACATATTCTGTGTTTTCTCCTGTATATTTGTAATACAATGATAACCCTAAATTTAATTTAGTAAAAGTATAATTTACCGAAGCATTTGCTTCAAAGGTATAACGAAATTTGTCTTCGGGTTCCAGATTTGAAACACCATCAAATAATGACCTTGAGATTCCTAAAACAGAAGCTCCCAAATTTATATTGAAATCATTGAACCAAAAGCGGTGGTCTGTACTTACTGTCCATGATTTGTATTTGTCTATATTGATGAATTGGTATTTTAAAGGAACAAAATTAATAGCAGCGAGTTCTATGCGATCGTCTACATTCATATACATAGTGCTGATATTATTATTCATTTTAAATTTTGAGCCTTTTGTAGAGTGATTCCATTGAATAGCTGTTGAATAACCATCTTCCGGAATCAGATTTTCATTGCCGCGTACGTCATGGTTGGTATCTACAAAATAAGTATAAAGCTCATCAAAATCAGGATAACGGTTAGCTGTTCCTATGACGGCATGTATGTTTGAATTTGAGGAAAGTTCATATTTGCTGCTTAATGAAAAGTTATATTGATTTTCGAATTTACTGCTGAAACTCGCTCTGAATCCAGGCCTAATAGATAAACCTGAATTTGTATATATTTCTGCTGATGTAAACCCTGCATAGCTTTCCAAACGTTTAGAAATATCATTCCCTTCAAATAACCCTGCAGATGAACTAATAAATCCCTTGGTATTATCTAGCTCATATCCCAATTGAAAGTCAATCCAATTACTGTTTAATATTTTGCTGAATGTTCCTCTTGAATAAATGGCATCAGTAGACATATAACTTTTAAAATCATTTTTGGAAATTACATTTCGATTTGGTACATCATATATATAATCTCTGAATTTTCGATCTTGGTTTTGTATGGAAAAATCTCCTATGAATTTTATTTGATTGAATAGCTTTGTGTCGATGTTGAGATGATGTGACCAGCGACTTGTCCCGTAGTCTCGATCAATTGCTTTATAAGTTCTTTCTCCTCCTCCTAAATTATCTTCTTCCACAAATTGATTGTAAAAATTAATTTCTTCATCTAGATAGTTTGCTTTATAAAAAGCGTTGAAATTTTTGATTTTATAACTAATTAACGCGTTTCCGGTAATTTGTTCTTTGGGAAGCCACTCATATCCCCGGGTACTATCCTGTGTGAAATATTTCTTGCCATTTCTCTTTCCCCAGAAACCTTGAAAATCATTACGATTTACGCCTATTGATATAAACCAATTATTGGAAATGTTGTGCGAAATCTCCAAGGCTTGAATGTGTCTCCCTTTCCCTTTGGTTTTACCGCCATCTTCATACCAGTCATATTCCTTACCTACAGTTTCTTCTTGAAGCATGGCATTTATTGTCCATTTATTTTTATTTGTTTTTTTTGTAATGATATTAATAACACCAGCCAAGGCATTGTTCCCGTAGTCAACTCCCATAGAGCCTTTCACTATTTCTATACGCTCTACGTTATCAAGATTTATTTTAGTAAGATCAATGCTTATACCCATACCATTGTCGCCCACTATAGGAATATTATCCACTAAAATTTTAGTGTATTCACCTCCAAGCCCAAGAATATTGGCTTGGGAATCGCCGGTAGTACCATTTGGAATTATAAGTATATTCAGATTTTGACTTAAAACATCAGCAACCGTATTTCCTGCTTGATTTTTGATGTCTTCAGAAGTGATGATTTCTACCTGATAAATAGATTTGTCAATAGATTGAGCAGAATACTGGCCGGTAATGACTACATTTTCCAACCCTATGATTTGAGTTGAATCTATTTCTTCAATTTGCGCCTGCACTGAATTCAATATCAGCAAAAGAACACAAATCAACCATCCACGCTTTTTCATGAAAAATATGATTTTCGTTATAATTTGGCACAAAAGTATAAATTT
>CAZKOC010000036.1:4060-14544 GCA_964554275.1 uncultured Weeksellaceae bacterium | reverse complement strand
AAACTTAAAATAAGAAAACCATGAATCTTTATATTATGACCAACCAAATTAATTTGAATAATAAAATGAGAAAGTTTTTTGTTGCAGCCATCCTTTGTTTTATAGCAGGGAGTCTTTGGGGGCAGGATGAACCATTAAACCCTAATTTGGTGCCAAATGTAGTCCCTCCTTCTCCCACAGCTTATTCCCTTGGTAATTATGGAAACATTCCAGTAGGAGAATACACGGGCACTGTTCAGTTTGAGGTTCCTTTATTTAATTATAAAGTTGGCGATATCGAAATGCCAATTTCAATTAGCTATGCTTCAAACGGTGTGAGGATAGATGACTATAATCCTTTAGTCGGATTAGGATGGAATCTAAATGTAGGAGGTGTTATTTCCAAACTTACCAAAGATGAAGATGATCTTAAGCCCGCATCTTCCTTTATGTGGCAAAATGACAATACAATTGATCCTGATACAGGTTACCAGCCTTTTAAGTTACTTTTTTATCACGAAGCCTCTAGACCGAGAACACAAAATGGTATTGATACCGAAAAAGACTTATACCGATTAAATATAAATGGAATATATTCAGTAAGTTTTATAAATGAGGAAGACAATATTTGGTTAAAGGACAAACAAAGTGATTATAAAATTGATAAAATTAATGATGGCTTTTTAATAACATCTCCAAGCGGAATTAAATATTATTTCACAACAATTGAAGAAACTACCTTCAGGACTTATGGAGGAGGATGGACAATGCCTCAACATGTTGTCTCAGCATTTTTTCTTACAAAAATTGAGGATACAAAAGGAAATATTGTACAAATAGAATATGAACCCGAAAATCTTAATTTTATTACCTCTCAGTCTCAAACACTAACTTTTTTTGATACAATCTACTCATTTGGCTGTGACTTTTCCCCACATCATGGCTTATCTCCACTTTATTCTTATAATAATGTAATAACCAGTTATAGAATTAAAAAAATATATAACAATAAAAACGCTAGCTTTATATTTTTTGACTATTTAGATTCAACTATTTATACTCAAAACAGGCGGTTTTATTTACAATCCATCAATTATTATGAAAAACCTAATGTTGTTCTTGAAACAAATGAGTTTGTTTATTTGAAAACAGCAAATGATCGGGTTTTTCTCGATAAATTATCCTTCAAAGATTCAAATAAATTTTATTCATTTGAGTATGATAATGCTGAAAATTTACCGAAACGACTTTCTTTAGACCAGGATTTTTGGGGGTATTACAATTATAACGATATAAAACATAATACTACTTTAATCCCTGAAATAGATCACCCAGTCGTAATAACCGCCTACAACTACAGTAGAGCCAATAGGGAGATTAATGTTACCAAATCCAAATATGGTCTATTGAAAAAGATAGTATATCCTACCAAAGGATATACAATACTCACCTATGAACCCCACAGCTATTGGGGGACAGTAACTAATTATCCACCTAAAGTATTTGGAATGTTACAAATCCTTACTGATCAAAACACAAATAGCCATACGGAAACAACCGACTTTTTTTCTGGGACAAATCAATTGATTAAGTTAGATGGAGGAGCCAGCTATAATGAAGCTTGTACGATTGAACAAACACATGAAGTCAGGGTATTCCTAACTGTTTATGATATTACAGACTTAAATAATATTACTGAAATCCCGATTAAAAGACTTACAAGTTCTGGGTATATGTTAGTTAGTAATGCCTATTTTTCGGATAATCCTGAAGATCAGAATATTTTTTACATAAATACAGAGGCAAATCGAAACTATAGGATTGAATTAAAAGTCCTGAGGCGTTGTTTTGGAGGTGGTCTAAGTTTTATGTATTATGGAAATGGGGTTACAGAAGGATATGATAACATAAATGTTGGAGGAAATAGAATTGCAAAGATTGAAAATTTTGATGATGACTCGAGCCCAATCAATTCAGAAAAATATTATTATGGTCATAAGGATACCCCAACCCAGTCTTCAGGAAAAATTTTTTACGAGCCATATTTCGTAGGTTTAGGTGCGGGTTTACATGGTTGTTCAGCCAGTAATCCGGAGGAGAATCCAATGGGCGACTCGAATAACCCATATAATTTTTATGTAGCTAATTCTAGCAGCATCATTTCTCTATATGGGAATGAAAGTCAAAATATCCGTTATAAGTATGTTACCAAGAGCTATGGAGGAGATAGTTTTGAAAATGGCGCAGTTTTTAAAGAATTTCATGCAGATGAAGATCAAATTGCCGGACATTTATTTGGAAATGATGTTTTTAGAGGAGGTAGTTATAGCAATGTTGCTTGGAATAAAGGGCTCGAAAAGAAAGTGGAATATCTAAAAAATGTTGGAAACAGTTTACAACCCTTGAAAGAAATTACAAATAATTATATTTATAATGAGTCTCATAAAAAAATATTTGATAAAAATATATCATCCCATTTACATGGAACTATATCTGTTAATACGGGTGAGTATTATTATGACTGTACCAGTGCTGATGTTATACGAGACAATACAGGTTATAATCCTTGTTTGAATAATCCAGGCCACGGATTTCCCTATAAAAAACCAAGCGAACTCAGAGCTACATTCGACTTGCTTCAATATCAATTCATTTCTCATGATTATAATTTAGGGGAACAAACAACTAAAGAATATACCGATGACGGGACAATACAAACTACCACCACTTATATTTACGATGGTACCGGTCATTTACAATTGACTAGTCAAAGTCTGACCAACAGTGACGGGAAAAAGCTAACGACAAATTATAGATATCCGCCTGATTTGATCGGACTGGAACAAAGCCCTTATATGCAGAATTTAACAAATGCGAATCGTATAGGAACACCTGTGATAACCGAGACCTTTGAGGATACCGAAAAAATATCGGAACAGCATATAAAATACGGAAATAACGCTAGTACGGGAAACCTCCTCTTACCTGTTGAAGTTCACTCCAGAAAAGGTAGCGGGAACATCAATGTCAACACTATAGAAGACCGCAAGATCACTTATACGAAATACCACACCAACGGGAACATCCTGGAATACAAACTGGAAGATGGCACACCGGTGAGCATTATTTGGGGATACAATGATCAGTACCCGATCGCCAAAGTGGAAGGAGCAGTATACGCTGACATATCAGGGTATATAATGGCATTGCACACGGCCAGTAACAACGGAACCCTTACCGTAGATTCTTTTGATGACCTGCGGGGCGGGTTCTCCGCCGCATTGGTAACTACTTATATTTATAAGCCTTTGGTAGGAGTCACCACTATTACTGCCCCGAACAGGTCAACGGAGTATTATGAATATGATTCATTCGGAAGATTAGAGTTCATCAGGAATTCACAAGGTGAAGTACTGAAAAAATTTGAATACAATTACCAACAATAACCACAAAGACATGAAAGCCGAAAAACAAATAATAACCTGTGTGCTCATTGCCCTGCAATCTGTATTGGCATTTGCACAAACACCCTCGGAGACGAACTATATTCTGTCCATAGAGCCATTGGCTCCGATGAGTACAGTTCCTGAAGACCTGAACCAGCTGGCCGATAATGAAAAGAAAGTAAACATCATGTATTATGACGGGCTGGGCAGGGAAAAGCAGCTGGTAGAGTACAAACAGACCCTTTACCTGGGTGTTAACTCCGATCTGATCACTCACTATGGCTATGATGAATTCGGCAGAAGGACAAAAGAATACCTCCCTCTTCCCACAAGGCAATTAAGCGGGGCATATATTCCTTCTCCTCTTTCAGGATATGACACCTATTATACAGGAGAATATAATACACAAGTTTACTATTCCGAAAAAGAACTGGAGGCGTCACCTCTCAACAGGGTATTGGACCAGGCGGCTCCCGGTGATGCCTGGGCACAGGGCTCAGGTAAGGAAATCAAATTCCAATATCTTATCAATACGGACTATGATAATGTAAGGTATTATTACGTGACATCGGCAGGTGATTATACCCCCACCCTGCAAAAAGGAAGTAATTATAAAGGAGGGCTTTTGTACAAAACCGTTGTTACCGATGAGAACGGCAACGATACGGAAGAATATAAAAATAAAATAGGCCAGGTGCTGCTGAAACGTACTTTTATCGGCTCTTCCCGGGTCGACACTTATTACGTATATGACAAGTTCGGAAACCTGACTTTTGTAATCCCTCCTCTGGCGGCAGATAAGCCTTCCGTTACCGAAGATGTCCGGAACGGGTTGTGCTACCAGTACAAATATGATCAAAAAAACAGGCTGACGGATAAGAAGCTCCCCGGAAAAGGATGGGAATACATGGTATATGACACACAGGACAGGCTGGTAGCTACGCAGGATGCCGTACAAAGGACAAATAAAAATTGGCTTTTTATCAAATACGATAAGTTCGGGAGAGTGGTGTATACCGGTATTGTCACCGGTACCCGTACCAATATCCAGAATGCTGCCAACACCGCAGCCTATAACAATAATGAAATAAGAGACGGCAGGTTCGGTTTTACCAAGAACGGGCTGAAGGTAAGCTATACAACTACGGCTTTTCCAACGACATTTGATGAGCTGCTCACGGTAAATTATTATGACGATTACAATTTTGACGGAGCGCTTACTACTCCCTCAACGGTTTTAGGGACGGACGTGATAAATGATACACCTGATCCGCAAACATGGAAGATAACAACCAGAGGGCTTTCCGTGGCGGTCATGGTCCGGATACTGGGAACCGATACCTGGGAGAAGAATTTCACTTATTATGACACCAAACAAAGGCCTGTAAGAGTACACAAGCTCAACCAGCTGGGTGGTAAAACCGTAGTGGATACCCAATACGACTTCAGGGGGAAGGTGCTGAAAACCATTACCTCGCACCAGCGTACAGATATGGCTCCCGTTATAGAAACAGAAGACAATTTTACCTATACACAACAGGAAAGGCTCCTTACGCATACCCACAAGATAAACAACGGAACGGCGGAGAGGATTGCCAACAACAGCTATGACCCGCTCGGGCAGCTGGTAAAGAAAGGAGTGGGCAATACCGCCGCACTTCCCGCGCTGCAGGCAGTGGACTACAAATACAATATACGCGGCTGGCTCACGGATATCAATAACATTGCAAGCCTGACCCAGACGGGTGACCCTATTGACCTGTTCACTTTCAGGATAAATTATAACAATCCCGTGCAGAGCCATTTCCCGGCAAGTGCTGGCATTGTTCCGCTGTTCAACGGAAACATAGCCGAAACCTTCTGGAAAACCGCTTCGGACAACATACTCAGGGGATACGGGTATAAATATGATGAGCTCAACCGGTTACTAGATGCCCACTACCAGAAACCCAATGCCGCCGTGACCATGCCGGGCAACTATGATGAATTCATCCTTTACGACAAAAACGGGAATATAACAACTCTGCACCGTCGTTCAGGTACAGATATTCCTACTTCATCTCAATTGACCGACCAGCTTTTTTATACCTATTTCGATGATTCCAACCAGCTCAAAAAAGTAACCGACTCCACCAACAGCACTACAGGTTTCAGCAACGGGAATTCAGGCGACAGCGATGACTATGCTTATGATGAAAACGGGAATATGATCTCTGACCTGAACAAGAGCATTGAAAGTATAGCGTACAACCACCTGAACCTGCCGACGATGATCACCTGGACACCCAACAAAAAAATTGAGTATATTTACAATGCGGCAGGCGTAAAAGTACAGAAGAAAGTGACCAACGGTTCCATCATAACGACAGACTACTTAGATGGATTTCAGTATAATAATAATTTTCTGGAATTCTTCCCCACAGCGGAAGGTTACGTGAAGGTAACGGCTATGGCGGCAAACCCCAACGCCCCGAGCTATTCGTATAATTATGTCTATAACTATACGGATCATTTGGGTAACATAAGAATAAGCTATACCAAAGACCCTGCAACGGGAAACCTCAAAATCCTTGATGAGTCACATTATTACCCTTTCGGGCTCAAACACCAGCATTACAATACCCTGGGAATCATTAAATACAATAATGAAGTAATCGTAGCGCCTATCTTAAATAACCCTTTCAAGTATAAATATAACGGTAAAGAATGGCAAGACGAGTTGGGGCTTGGCTGGTATGATTACCATGCACGAAATTATGATCCGGCTTTGGGGAGATGGATGAATATTGATCCAATGGCTCCGAAATATTTTCCTCACAGCCCGTATGGTTATGCATTGAATAACCCTGTTTATTTTATTGACCCTGATGGAATGCAGGTATTGGCACAAGATTCGGGTGAGCCTATTTACGAAGATGACATAATTGAATTAGATACAGTTATAATAAAGCCAAAACCAAAAGAATCCTCAAGTGCAGGCTCCTCCTCAGGCAGCTCATGGGCATGGCTCCCTGACATAGATGCCAGTAATGCTTTTTTTGGAAGCCATGTCCGCGGTGCTTATAATTATGTATTAGCTCCTGAAAACAAAGCAGATTACCTGAAAATGAGACAAGCAATGCATGAAGGACAGTTAAGCGTTGCTATATTCTACAGCGCTGTTGTAGCATTGCCTTATGCCATAACTTATGGAAGTGTTGCATTAGGCTCTGTTGAGACCTCTGCTCTTATTTCGAGCGGGCAGACGGCAATTGCAAATGTAATAAGAAGCCAATATGCAAAAGAAGTTGCATTGAAGTTTAGTCTGGATTTGAGCACAAAAGCCCTGTTCAGCGGGGGTGATATAAGTACCAGCGATGTAACTTCGGCAATGGCGGGCGCCCTTGTACCGAGTAAGGCCTGGGTTGCTTCAGGTGCTGTTTCTGAAACCACAGGGCTTGGGACAAGAGCTCTTATGGGTGAAAATTTGAGTGCGAATGACTATTGGTTGGCAGGAATAAAATCCTTTATGGTCAGTCCTTTAGGAGGGGTATCCGGCAATGCGATGGAAGCTGTTACTAATAAAACAGCAGGAATGGCAATCGAAGCAATACATACAAATGGAGCGGGAGCTCTCATAGATCACGATATAAAACATTAAAAAATGAAAGTCACTCAACACATAAAAATTTTCCTGTTTAGTTTTTTAGGGTTAATAGTATTATGCTTTGTTATTTACTTTTCCCAGCAAAAAAAATATGAATCTTTAATTAAAGATGGGAGATATACCATAGCAATAGGAAAAAAGATAAGGAAAAATAGAACTGGATGGACATTTATATACAACTATAAAGTGAATAATGAAGTATACGAAGGAAAAAACTCGGCGACTGGTAAAAGAGGAGAGATGGTTGTTGATGGTATCTATTTTGTGGTGTTTGATCTGAATAAGCCAAGAAAAAATTTTCTAATTAGATATCCGGCGGTACCGGCAGAGATCAATTTAGACAGTATCCCATCGGAAGGCTGGGCAGAGTTGCCTGTTCCGATAGATAAGGATTCTATCAGGAATTTTTTGGATTAATTTTATAGTCAGCCCGCTTGGCACGGCATCCGGCAATGCGATGGAAGCTGTTACTAATAAAACAGCAGGAATGGCAATCGAAGCAATACATACAAATGGAGCGGGAGCTCTCATAGACCGTGATATAAAACATTAAAAAAATGAAAATTGATAAACAACAGATAAAAATCTTCCTGCTTAGCTTTTTGGGATTTTTAATAGTAGCTTTCTATATCTATTTTTCCCAACAAAAAAGATTTGATTCTTTAATTAGAGAAAAAGGCAGATACACCATAGGCATTGGAAAAGAAATAGAAAAAAGAAGAACCGGATGGGAATTTATATACAATTATAAAGTTAATAATGAAATATATGAAGGAAGTGTTACTTTTGGTTATGCTGGCCCAAGAGGAATGAAAATAGATGGAATTTATTTTGTGGTATTTGACCGGAACAAGCCTAAAAAATCAATGTTAATAAAAGTGCCTGCTGTGCCTACGGGTATAAATTTAGACAGTATTCCATCGGAAGGTTGGAGAGAATTGCCTGTTCCGATACATAAAGATTCTATCAGGAATTTTTTGGATTAAAAAAATGAAAATCAACATACACGTTAAAGTTATTGCATCTTGTATTATAGGATTTTTACTTCTTGGTTATATAATATTTTCCTCACAAAATAAAAGATTTGATTATTTAAAGAAAAATGGGTGGTATACCATTGGGGTTGGAAAAGAAATAGAAAAAAGAAGAACCGGATGGGCATTCAAATACAATTATAAAGTAAATAAGGAGAATTATGAAGGTGTTATTAATTTTGGGCTTGGTGATTCGGGAATGACAGTAGGCGGTATTTATTTTGTAATGTTTGACCCAAAAAATCCAGACAAAAAAATGCTAATCAAATATCCGGCAGTGCCTGCCGAGATCAATTTAGACAGTATTCCTGAAGAAGGCTGGGCAGAGTTGCCTGTTCCGATAGATAAGGATTCTATCAGGAATTTTTTGGATTAATTTTATAGTCAGCCCGCTTGGCACGGCATCCGGCAATGCGATGGAAGCTGTTACTAATAAAACAGCAGGAATGGCAATCGAAGCAATACATAGGTAACGCATCAAATATGTTGATATGAATATTTAAAAAAGAAATAAAATTGATTTCCAGTAATTTAGAAAATATGGCAGAAGAAAAAAGAAACAATCTTAGGGTTATTTCTTCCGGTTTTATTTCTTTAAATCGTCTGAAAATGGATTTTTGTTTTCAAGGTGTTTCAGATTCTCCAAGTATAGTTGCCTAAAATAAATTTGTTATCAGGTATTGTTAATTATTTCTAATTTTTACGTACATTTGAGCGTACGTTTAAAAGTACCTTAAATATATTTGATTATGAAAGCAGTGACTATAACAACCTTAAGAAAAAACATCAAAAATTATTTTGATGAAGTTTCGGAGTCATCCGAAGTAATCGTAGTTCCAAGAAACGAGGAAGAAGATGCCGTTGTAATTATTTCCCTTAGAGAGTACAACGCAATGAATGAAACACAACACCTGATGTCAACCAAAGCCAATAGAAGAAGGCTTGAAGAATCCATTGAACAGGCAGAAAAAGGAGAGTTGAAAAGTTTCGACTTAAAATAAAATGCTCTATTA
Source organism: uncultured Weeksellaceae bacterium (assembly GCA_964554275.1). Lineage (GTDB taxonomy): Bacteria > Bacteroidota > Bacteroidia > Flavobacteriales > Weeksellaceae > Moheibacter. The sequence continues at coordinate 5,426 of CAZKOC010000036.1, read as the reverse complement.
AAATATGGATATTGTATTTACCACAAATGGATGGGAAGATTTTGAGTATTGGTTGGAGAATGACTTGGATGCAGTTACGAAAATTAAAGATTTAGTTAAATCCATAAAGCAAAATCCATTTCAGGGAATTGGAAAACCTGAACCTTTAAAGCACGATTTGAAAGGTTATTGGTCAAGACGGATTACAGGCGAACATCGATTGGTTTATAAAGTGACAGGCGCTAAAGGAGAAGACCAAAGATGCATTATCATCCAATGTAGATTTCATTATGATGAATTAAAATAGGAACTTACTCCGGAGCCTCAAATTCAACAATGAAATATGAAGAATAAAGAAATTCAAATTGAAGATATTTAAGAAAAAACGCTCCCGGAAAGATTCCGGGAGCATTTTTTAACCAACCTAAACCTATGAAAATAATTGTTAATCAACGTTGTCGTGCAGGAAATTGTTCGGACGGATTTTTATCTCGTCATTGCTGTCTTTTCCTACAACCAGATCCGATGGTGAGTTGGAATCTCTTTCAGTAAGCTCTATTCCCTGTCTTTTGTAAGCAGGAATGCTTTCCACTTCATCAACGGATTTATTACTAAGCGTATTTTTGAATTTGTAATTGAATTGTTTCAATCTTGCTCTCCTCTCTTCTATGGCCTGAGAAAGTGATTGTGAAATGGGTGAATTGAGCGGATCTTCCGTTTCTTCAATCTCAATTTTAACATCCTGCTTTACTTCAGCCTGGACTGTTGTACCCGGATTTGAAAACACCTGTTCTTCCTTTTCGTCTGTGATCTCTTCTTCGAAATCATCGTCCAAAGTAAACATGATTGTTTCTCCGAATTCTTCTTCCACAGTTTCTTCTGTTTCGTCGATGAATTCTTCCTCAACGGGGTTTTCAAAAGCAATTTCCTCTGTAAACAAAGGTTGCTGCAAGGTTTCCTTTTTCAATTGAGGCTCCCAGCTTTCTTCTATGGCCGGTTTTGATTTTTTTTCATCCTCTTCGTTTAAAAAGAATTTAATTTCTTCCGGCTTCTCTTCAAATTTCAATTCCTGAGATTTAGAAATGGGTTCTACCGGATTTAGTATCTGCGGTTCTTCCACATCTTTTATTTTCTTTACATGAACGGGAAACGGTGTTTCTTTTGAGAGTTTTTGTATCAAAGGCTGTTCTTCTTCCAATCTGTGAAATACTTTCTCTTCTTCTCTCCCGGTAAATACCTGGTCTTCCGCAGGGAATCCCGTTGCAACCACAGTCACGCTGATTTTGTCTCCCAATTCCAGGTCTTCCCCGATCCCCATGATGATATTGGCATTGTTTCCTGCTTCGGTTTGTATAAAGTCATTGATGGTTCCTATTTCATCCATCGT
>CAZKOC010000036.1:0-3960 GCA_964554275.1 uncultured Weeksellaceae bacterium | reverse complement strand
ACAATGAGCGAATCTACGTTATTTCTTAATTTTTCAATTCCGCGTTCGGCTTGTTCCAACCGCATTTTTCCTTCAAAGTAAAACGGCGCGGTAACAATTCCCACGGTCAGAATTCCCATTTCTTTGGAAATCCCGGCAATAATGGGAGCAGCTCCCGTTCCGGTTCCTCCACCCATTCCCGCAGTGATGAAAACCATTTTGGTATTGGTGTCTAAAAATTTCTTGATGTCTTCTATACTTTCCAAAGCTGCCTGCTCTCCTACTTCGGGATTCGCGCCTGCGCCCAATCCTTCAGTGGTAGATTGCCCGAGCTGAACCCTGTTGGGAACCGGGCTGTTGTTCAATGCTTGCGCATCTGTATTGCAAACCACAAAGTCCACTCCGGTAATACCTTGCTGATGCATGTAATTTACGGCATTGCTGCCGCCACCTCCGACACCTATCACTTTGATAGATGAGGAACGGTGCTTGGGCAAATCAAACATAAAATCTCCGGTGCTCATATTTTTAATTTTTTAGTTCAGTATTATTCAGTTTCATTAATCATCTGGATGAATTTATCAGTCCATTTGGAAAAAATAGAAGGTCCTTTAGGCATTTTTGCTTTTGTCTTAGAAGGTGTTTTCACCGGGCTTCCAGGTAATTTCACTCCCAGTATCTCATCTATTTTTTCTTCAGCCGGCTGCTCATTTCCGCCCATAGCAGTCATTACTTCCTCCTCGTAAACTTCAATTTGATTTTCTTCGAGTTTTTCAAGACCTTTCATCAATAGTCCTACGGAAGTAGCATATTCAGGTCCGGAAAGCTCTTCGGATTTTTCACCTACGATATGTTCGTTGGAGTAACCGATTCTGACATCCATTCCTGTTATGTATTCAGTTAATTGACGAATGTGTTTCAGTTTTGAACCACCACCTGTCATTACGATCCCGGCAATTAGTTTCTTTTTTTGTTCCTCGCAGCCATAATGCTTCAATTCCAGATAGCTTTGCTCTAAAATTTCCTGCACGCGCGCGTGGATGATCTGAGATAATCTTTTGAGTGAAATTTCTTTTGGATCACGGCCTCTCAATCCCGGGATCGAAACAATTTCCGTTTCTTTATTTTCTCCCGGCCAGGCTGATCCGAATTTTTCTTTCAATAATTCGGCTTGCCTTTCTATGATGGAACAACCCACTTTTATATCGTCTGTAATCACATTTCCTCCAAACGGAATGACAGAAGTATGGCGAATGGTATTGTCTTTGAAAATCGCAATATCAGTCGTTCCGCCTCCTATATCGATCAACGCCACTCCTGCTTCCTTTTCTTCCTTGCTCAGTGCCGCGTCGGAAGAAGCAATGGGTTCCAGGGTAATTCCGGCCAAGCTCAATCCGGCATTTTTCACACATCTTGCAATATTTTTGATGGATGTTACCTGACCTACTACCACATGGAAATTTGCTTCCAGGCGGCTGCCGTACATACCCACCGGCTCTTTGATTTCACCCTCGCTGTCCACTTTGAATTCCTGCGGCAAAACATGGATGATTTCTTCTCCGGGAAGCATTACCAGCTTGTAGACCTGATTGACTAATTTTTTCAAATCATTTTCATCAATTACATCTTCGTAGTTGGGACGCGTTATATAATCACTGTGCTGCAAGCTGCGTATATGCTGGCCTGCGATGCCAACCGTAACATCGGTAATTTTACAACCTGAAGCAGCTTCCGCTTCTGCTACCGCTTCTTTAATGGAACTTACGGTTTGGGTAATGTTGTTTACAACCCCACGGTGAACGCCTAAGCTTTTGGCTTTTCCTACACCAAGGATTTCTATCTTTCCGTGTTCATTTTTTCTGCCAACCATAGCCACAATCTTTGTGGTTCCTATGTCGAGTCCTACTGCTATTCCTTTGTTATTCATCACTGTTTCTTTTGGTTGCAACAATTTGGTTATTAAATTTTAAATCAATTGTTTTGTAATAGTTTATGCCGACTTTTCCTAGGTATTGGTTGTAAAACAATTTGAGCTTTTCGAATTTTTCATCAAAATTTCTCAATTCACCAAATTCAATGATGTAATCTCCTTTGTTAACCAACAAAATAAAGGAATTTGGCTGTTGTTTTTTTACGGCGATAATGTGTTTTTTCAACAACTTATCAGCCGAAATGAACATTAATAATTCATTCAGTCCTTTGAAATCTTCTTCTGTAATCTGCCCTCCGACCAGCATTACCTCTGCCGAGTAAAGATTTGAGAGAGGAATTTTGGTGAAGTCCCTTGTTAAATAATATTCATCTGTACCGGTATTGATCCTTGCTATGGGTGTTTCCTGTGTAATTTCAACCGACATTTCACCATTTATATCCTGAAATACCTGAGACTTTTTTATAAATGAATTTTTGTCCAATACGTCTTCAACTTCCGCAATGTTCATATTTCCCAAAGGAATTTGGCTTACTTTGAGCTGTCTTCCGTCAATTAATCTTCTCACCAAGCTGTCATTCACAAAATAACTGCCGGATTCATGATCAATTTTTATATTGATTTTCTGTAATTCCTTACACGCATGACGATGAGCGGAAAAACTAACCAGAAAGGCAAGTACTACTATACCCAGAATGGTTTTTAATATGGTAAGTTTAGCTTTCATACAGCCATTCTTTTATAGGTTTTATCAAAGTGTCTATATTTCCAGCTCCGACTGTCACCAGCACATCAAACTCTTTTGTTTTGATTTTGCTTACCGCATCCTGCAATGAAGTAACTTCTGTTTTTTCCAGGCTGATTTTATCAGATAACCACTGCGAGTGGATTCCTTCGATGGGTTCTTCGCGAGCGGGATAAATATCCAGTAAGATCAATTCATCAAACCGGCTTAAACTTTCTGCGAATCCGTCAGCAAAATCTCTTGTTCTCGTAAACAAATGCGGCTGAAAAACCCCCAATATCTTCTTGCCGGGAAACATTTCACGAACAGAATGAATAACTGCATTTAATTCTGTGGGATGATGCGCATAATCATCAATATAAATTTTCCCGTTGATGTCCCAACGGTTGAGTCTTCGTTTTATGCCTTTGAAATTCTCTAAAGCATATTTAATTTTATGAACAGGAACTTTCATATAATGCGCCACTGCGATGGCTGCTGCGGCATTTTCAACATTGTGCCGCCCGGGAAGCTGTAAGCTGAAGCCTTTAAGCAGTTCATCGTCCGGTGTTTTTAAATCAAAACGATAAATTCCATTTTCAATCAGGATATTGACGGCATCGTAATCCCCACCTGCTCCTACCCCATAAGTCAAGGCATTTTCTATGGGTAATCCTTTCCTGATAAATAATTGTTCTTCTACTTTAGCGCCGAATTCAATATATGTATTTTCCAGTGTTTCTTTATCCCCATAAATATCCAAATGATCCGCATCCATGGAAGTGATAATTCCAATTTTTGGTGAAAGCCGTAAAAAAGAGCGATCAAATTCATCGGCTTCGGAAACGGTGATTTTGCTTCCGTTGATGATGATATTGGAATTATAATTTTCAACCACGCCACCTAAAAAAGCAGTACTTTCCATACCGGCTTCTTTCAGGATATGTCCTAAAATGGAAGAAGTCGTGGTTTTTCCGTGCGTTCCGGCTACGGCAATCCCATACGTATTTCTGGTAATTTCACCCAAGACTTCCGAGCGCTTGAGTATTTCGAAATTGTTTTGCCGGAAGTACTGATATTCCCTGAGGTAAGTCGGAACGGCCGGTGTATGAACGACCAGAGTATTCTGAGGAGTAAGAAAATTAGGGATTTTGGTCAGATCATCATCATAATGCAGATCAACCCCCTCTTCCTCCAATTGCTTTGTCAGATCCGTAAGGGTTTTGTCATATCCCAAAACCACTTTTTCCATTGATTTGAAATAGCGTACCAAAGCACTCATCCCGATCCCGCCGGCTCCTATGAAATAATAATATGTCTTATCTAA
>CAZKOC010000035.1:13603-15191 GCA_964554275.1 uncultured Weeksellaceae bacterium | reverse complement strand
CAAAATCTTTTCACACTAATTTGTGAAACACTAATTTTGCAAAAATCAATTTCCAATGAGTTCAAACGCCAAATACCAAAATCCACTCGAATCCCGCTATAGCAGCGATGAAATGCTTTACAATTTTTCTCCTGATATGAAATTTTCGACCTGGAGAAAATTATGGCTTTCTTTGGCGGAAATCCAGAAAGACCTGGGATTGGATATTTCAGCTGAGCAATTACAGGAAATCAGGGATAATATTTACAACATAGACTATGAAATTGCCGCTAAATATGAAAAACAATTCCGTCATGATGTAATGGCACATGTTCATACTTTAGGCGATGTAGCTCCAAAAGCACGTCCGATCATTCACCTCGGAGCAACTTCCGCTTTTGTGGGAGACAATACAGACTTAATTCAGATCAGAGAAGGATTGTTGATCGTTAAGAAAAAGTTGGTCAATGTCATCAAGGGATTGAATGATTTTGCGCTGGAATACAAAGACTTGCCTACTTTAGGATTTACACATTTTCAACCCGCGCAGTTGACCACCGTGGGAAAAAGAGCAACGCTTTGGCTCCAATCTGTTTTACTGGATTTTGAGGAATTGGAATTCAGGATTGACACATTAAGATTCCGTGGCGTAAAAGGAACAACCGGAACGGCTGCGAGTTTTAAAGAATTATTTGACGGAGATTACGAAAAAGTAAAAGAATTAGACAGAAGATTGTCTGGTGAATTCGGGTTCAAAAAAGTTTTCGGGGTAACAGGGCAAACTTACGACCGCAAAGTGGACGCAGAAGTTCTGGCTACTTTATCAAACATCGCACAATCCGCGCATAAATTTACGAACGATATTCGTCTGCTTCAAAACCTAAAAGAAATCGAAGAACCATTTGAAAAAAGCCAGATCGGCTCTTCGGCAATGGCTTACAAACGAAATCCAATGCGCAGTGAAAGGATTTCTGCGTTGGCGAAATTTGTCATTTCATTAGCAAGCAGTCCGGCCATGGTAGCTGCTACACAATGGTTTGAAAGGACTTTGGATGATTCTGCCAACAAGCGTTTGAGCATCCCACAGGCATTTTTAGCAATCGACGCGATTTTGATTATCTGGAACAATGTATTGGACGGAATGGTTGTTTATCCGAAAATTATCGAGAAGCGTATCAAAGAAGAATTACCGTTTATGGCAACCGAATACATTATCATGGAAGGTGTGAAAAACGGTGGTGACCGCCAGGAGTTGCATGAGCTCATTCGTGAACACAGTATGGAAGCGGCCCGACAGGTTAAAATGGAAGGAAAACCAAATGATTTGGTGGAACGAATTTTGGCAGACGAACAGTTTAACATTGACAAAGAAAAATTACAACAAGTTCTCGACCCGATGAATTTTATCGGATTCGCGCCGATTCAGACAGAGGAATTCTTATCCGAGCATGTGAAACCTATTTTGGATAAAAACAAGGATTTAATTGGATTGGAAACTGATTTGAAGGTTTAAGATATGTTTACATTACAACAAATATTGGAGGCCCATGCAAGGGTAAAATCCGGTGCTGACTTTCCGAAATTCATACGGGAATTAAGGGCTTTGGGT
>CAZKOC010000035.1:10606-13503 GCA_964554275.1 uncultured Weeksellaceae bacterium | reverse complement strand
GGTAAAATCCGGTGCTGACTTTCCGAAATTCATACGGGAATTAAGGGCTTTGGGTATAAAAGCTTATGAAACCTATGTAAAAAACGGTCATTCGGTTTATTATAACGAGGACAATGAATCGGTTTCATCTCCAGCGAAATATTCTGATTTGGAAATTGTCAATGTATGCAATCCCAATCAATTCAGGGAATATTTAAAAATTCATCAGCAAGGAGAAACTAATTACCTTGATTTTTGTAAACACTGTTCAGAAACCGGGATTGAAAAATGGTTAGTCGATCTAAATAAAATGACTTGCGTATATTTTGCCCAAGAAAATTCATTGATATACGAAGAAGAAATTCCGCAATAAGATTTACTCATTTTATTTTTAATTCTCTTATCTAATATAATCAGAAATTGAAAATCCGTGAAATAAATAACAAAAAATCTGACATTCAAAAAAATTTACATTTCAGGCAAATTTTCAAAAAATAGCATCTCACATTCTCTGCACAATTTTTCATTTCATCTTTCAATAATCAATTGAATTGATTTACTTTGTAACAATGACTAAGAATATGAAGTTTTTTTGGTTAGTGCTTTTTGTGTTGATTGGATTTAATCTTTACGCTCAGGATAATGAGCTAAATATTGAAAATCAAGTCCGCGACTTAAAAAATTTGGGAAACCAAAATGGGAAAGATGAAAAGGACATCGCCCGGATGTTTGCGATCAGTAAACAAATCTACAGCCGGGAACCTGATTTGGTTTTAACCTACCTTAAAGAATTGAAACCACTCATAGAGGAAAAGAATTATTACGAAGGGTGGAGAGACTATTGTTTTCTTATCAAAGAAATATACAAAGGAAAAGGAGAGCTTCGCCATGCAGAGAAAATAATCAGTCAGATTTATACCCGGCACAGTAAAAACTTCACTCCGCTACAGGAAGTTTCAGTCAGGTTCAATCTTGTTGAGATAACTGATGAATTGGGAGAAACAGAACGTTCAATGGAAATCATTTCAGAGCTTCTACCCAAGGCTCAGACGGCTGTACAAAAAGCCGCATTGTATTTTCAACAGTCTTCTAATTATACGAAAAAAGAAAAATATAAGCAGGCCATAGAAGGTTATCTCAAAGCGATAGATTTGTATAAATCAATAGAAGACTGGAAAAACTTGTCCATTGTATATGATTCCTTAGGAGCTCTTTACTGGAAAATGAAAAATTATGAAAAAGCATTTTATTATTCTAGAAAAGGCCTGGCACTGGCAAAAAATTCAGGAAATTACCTGAATGAAATAGGCATATACTCCAATTTGGGTGTTTACCACAATGCTTTAAAACAACCGGACTCAGCACTCTATTATTACAAATTAAGCATTACCCTTGCAAAAAAACACAACAGCCTCCGTGCTGTTGCACAAAACCTGACGAATATGGCCAATATCTATTCAAGAAAAGGGAATTATTCAGAAGCCGAAAAACATTACAAACAATCTTTAAATATTTGCTATTCAGCCGGAATACAATACGGAATTTACCTTAACTGGTTTAATTTAAGCAGTAATTACCAACTCCAAAAAGAGTATTCAAAAGCAAAGACCGGCTATGACAGTGCATTTGTTTGGGCTCATAAATTAAAAATGCCCTCAGAGGAAATGGGGGTTCAAGAAGGTTATTACAAACTTTACCAGGAAACCGGTGATTTTGGGAAAGCACTTTCACACTATGAAAAATTCAATGAAATCAAACAGCTAATCAACCTGGAAGAATCAAAAAAGCAGGTTGCCGAAATCCAGGCAAAATATGATGTGGCTGTAAAAGACAAAGAAATAGAACAGATTAATAGTGAATACAAAGTACAGAAGTTCCGTAATAACATGCTCATTCTAGCGATTGCATTTGTCTTATTGGGAACCAGTTCTGTGATCTATTTCTTAATTTACCGAAATAAATCCCTCAGGAAATTATACGAACGAAACGTTGAACTGGCCCAATCCCCTTTTGTCTTTGAACTTTCTGAACATAAAGAAGAAAAGGCAGAAGCAGCCAGCCCTATGAAAAGGATTTTTGAGAAGCTAGTCAATTTGATGGAAACAGAAAAAACCTATAAAGAACCTAACTTAACTGTAAACAACATAGCCAAACAAATACAAACCAACCGGAACTATCTTTCCAATTCCATAACTACTTATGCCAATACAAATTTCAATAATTTCATCAACTCCTACCGCATAAGGGAAGCCAAGCGTATGATTCTGCAAAATCCAGACTTGACGTTGAATGAAGTAATGTACACCTGCGGATTCAATTCCAGGACTCCTTTTTATATGGCATTTCAAAAATTCACAGGAATGTCTCCTCAACAATTCAAAGATCTTTCCGGTTCAAAAAAATCAAAAGATCCGATCGAAGAAAATATTCAGAAAGTGTGAATTATAAAAAACAGGATGTTCTTTTTTAGAATAGTTCATGTTCTTATATAGCAAATTCTCTATTTCAGTACGAATCAGAACATGATTTTGCATAATCGGAACATCAAGAAAGCAGCGATGCTCTAAACTTGTGCCATTAAGTTTAATGGGCACGAACTATGAAAACACCTAACTCAATTCTTATTGTACTTTTATTATTTTCCACTTTAATTTTCGGACAAACTACCCGATATGTCACTTCCACCGGAGCGGGAAACAAAAACGGCAGTTCCTGGACAAATGCTTCCGATGATTTGCAGGCAATGATCAATGCCTCATCTTCCGGTGACCAGATCTATGTAGCAATAGGAATCTATATGCCCAACCGCCGTGCAGATGCCACAGGTACCATTACGCCTCACAACCGCTATAATTCTTTCGTGATGAAACAAGGCGTCAGCATCTACGGTGGCTTTGATCCTGCAAACGGCATTACCG
>CAZKOC010000035.1:0-10506 GCA_964554275.1 uncultured Weeksellaceae bacterium | reverse complement strand
ATGAAACAAGGCGTCAGCATCTACGGTGGCTTTGATCCTGCAAACGGCATTACCGATGATTTGAATTCTAGGATATTACCCGGAACAGGCAGTGGCAGTTTGCTTTCAGGTAATCTTGGCAATCTAAACTCTATAGATGACAATGCCTATCACGTGGTAGTGGCAGCAGGTGGTAGCAGTGCAGGCTTTCTGGATGGTTTTCTCATTCAGGATGGAAATGCCGGAAGTACCGGTAGTGCTATTACCGTAAACGGGCGGGAAATTTCCCGATCACAGGGCGGTGGTATCGTCATCGCAAATACCAATGTCATTTTTCAAAATTGCTGGGTACGGGGAAATAGAGCCGGCCGTGGTGGTGGCGTTTATATTTATTCCGGCGGGCCCACCCATATATTTACGAACTGTATATTTTCGGGAAACTATGCCACCTCCGATGTTAGTGGTGGCTATGGAGGCGGATTATACATAGAAAGTAGTGCCGACACAACGCTGAACAACTGTACGATTTCAAGTAACAGAGGCAGTAGCCGTGCAGGTGCCATACTTACCTCCGGAAATGTTGCTTTAAACAACAGTATTATATATGGAAACACTAGTAGCAATGAGAACGGTGTTAGAATTGACGGAGGAAGCTTAGTAGCTCAATACTGCTTGATTGGCGATAGCGGTCATAGCCCGACTTCTTCAATAGGTGTCACCGGAGGCTCCCCGTCATTTGTCAATGCTACCGGAACAGGTGGAACGATGCCGACTACGGCGGGAGATTACCGGTTAAATTCAAACAGCTCATGTATTGACACAGGTAATAATTCACTTGTTCCCTCAGGTATTCTAACACATATAGGAGGTTTTAGTCGTGTACAAAACGAAACGGTTGACAGGGGTGCCTTTGAAGCTCCGTGGAGCTTAATTCTCTACGTAAAATCCGGTGGTACCGGAAGTGGGCTAAGCTGGGCGGATGCCGTTGGTGATTTACAATATGCAATTAATCTGGCTCGGCCAGGAGATATTATTTTTGTATCAGGTGGCACTTATAAACCCAGCCGTAAGGCAAATGCTTTGACAATCATTACGCCTAATAATCGTGACAATGCTTTTGTGCTGAAAAACAACGTAAAAATATATGGAGGTTTTGCAGGAACGGAAACTTCTCTATCGCAAAGGGACTTGTCCATTTCTGAAAATAAGAGTATCCTCAGCGGTGATTTTAACGGCAATGACAATGTAAGCGGAAGCGGAGGTTCTTTAACTATTTCCGGAAATGGAGAAAATGCTTACCACGTGGTGATAAGTGCTTCTAGTAGTAGCAGTATTGGCACTGCAACCGTTTTGGATGGCTTTACCATAACAGGAGGAAATGCCAGTAGCTATGGTAATACTATTACGGTAAACAGCAGGTCTATAGACAGAGGGCAGGGCGGAGGCTTCAATAATAGTGGCTATTCAGCTCCCACCATCACTAATTGCCTGTTTACAAAAAATTATGGTGGTCAGGGAGGAGCGGTTTATTCATCTAACTATAGTGAGGACTATTTAACCTTTATCAATACGATATTTTCAAAAAATTCAGGGCAGGCTTATGGCGGCGGGGTTTATAATTTTAGTGGTGTTAGCAGGTATTTCAACTGTACTTTTTGGGGGAATAGGGCAGGAACATCAGGAGCAGGAATAAGTATAAGCAGCGGAAGCGTAACTCTTAGAAATAGTATTATTTATAATAACAATAGCGGTATAAGTGGTAGTAGTTTTATAACAAACAGCCTTGTGCAGGGCAGCAGCTCTACTTCCAACGGTAATATCAATGGCAATACCAACCCGCAATTTGTCAATGCCTCGGGCGGGAATTTCAGCCTTCAGATAACCAGCCCGGCAATCAATAAAGGAAGCAATTCGTTTGCTTCAAGTGTAGCTACCGATATAGTGGGCAATGCCCGCATACAGGATTGTTCGGTAGATATGGGCGCTTACGAAAGCGATCCGATTCCTGCTCCAATTGCTGAAGACCAGACATTCTGTGCGGGAAATATCTTATCTGATCTTGTAGCAGAAGGAGAAAATCTGAAATTTTATGACGTAGCGGAAGGAGAAACGCCATTAGATTCCAACACAGAAATTGTGGCAGGAACCTATTATGTATCCCAAACAATTAATGATTGTGAAAGTCCGAGGACAGCAATGACGGTAACTTATGCCGTTGAATTACCAGCAGCCCCTTCTCTGCAAAGTTTTCCTTTTCCAGGTATCGCAACATCAGAACTTACCGCAACAGGCGAAAATTTGAAATGGTACAGTGCGGCTGCCGGAGGAGAAGTATTGTCTTATATACTTTCTGCAGGAACCTATTATGTTTCCCAAACCATAGACAGTTGTGAAAGCGGTAGAATGCCTGTTGAAATAAATTTTACCAATACTGTTCGCTACGTAAAGCCCGTCGCTTCCGGAAATGGAGACGGTTCAAGCTGGGGAAATGCATCAGGAGATTTACAAGCGGTGCTCAACATATCCTCCAATGAGGATTATATTTTTATAGCTGGAGGAATTTACAAACCCAACCGCAAGCCCAATGCTACAGAAGTAATTACTCTCAATGACCGTGACAACGCTTTTGTCATAAATAATAACGTGAAAATCTACGGAGGATTTGCAGGAACCGAAACGACGATTGAAGAAAGAGACCTGGCCAATCCGGCAAATAATACAATTTTAAGCGGAGATTTTAACGGTGATGATGCCATTGCCAGTTCCGGTGAAACATTAACGTTTTCGAACAATGAAGAAAACGCGTATCATGTAATTGTTTCAATCAATAGTGGCGGATTTGCTGAAATTGACGGAATCATAATTAAGGGAGGAAATGCAAACGGAACCGGAGCTATCACTGGTATCGAAAGCGAAACGCATTACGGTTTCGGAAGAAGTGAGGCAGGGGGGTTGATAGGTGGCGGCATATCAGATATCCGCAATTGTGTATTTACCGAAAATTATGCTTCATTTATAGGAGGAGCAATGAGGATTTATGAAGACTTATACTCGCCAAGTTATAATGTGAGAATAAGTAATACCATTTTTTATAAAAACAAAGCGGATGAAGGAAGTGCCATACGCTATTCAAAACATGTCAATCCGCTTCTTATGGATAATTGTATTATTTATGGCAATCGTAGTAACTCTAATAATCCTTTTTCGTATGCTACACATGAGATCAGGGTTTATAACAGTATTGTTTATGGAAATGAGGAAGCGCCTGATCATTTGTCAAACGGTAGCGTCAGGTTTTACCATAGCCTGGTTGAGGGTATTCACACCGCTTATTATTCAAGCCCCTATAATAATATTGACACAGATCCTTTATTTGTTAATGCTGCAGACGGAGATTTCCGATTACAAATAACAAGCCCGGCCATTAACAGGGGGAACAATTCGTATGTACCCTCGGGTATCACCACCGATATCGCCGGCAATGACCGTATCCAAATGGGTAAGGTAGATATGGGCGCTTATGAATCCTCAAGATATGGTGTTATCTGGACAACCTCAAACAACTGGCTGAACAATGTAGAACCCGACGAAGAAAAAGACGTATTCATTGAGGGAGATCTGGAAGTAGGTACGGATTATGGAAGCTTTGAGGCCAAAACCTTAACGGTGGAAGAAGCTGGCAGCATCAGGATCAACGAAGGAAGCTATGTAGAGGTTTCCGGTAAGATAATCAATGCTAATGAAGATGATCCTGATACTCCCGGAATAAATGAGCAAGCGGAGGCATTTGTAGTCCGGTCCGGAGGGAATTTAATTCAAAATTCAGATTATCAGACCGATGACAACGAGGGGAAAATAACCGTAGAACGGGAAAGCCAGGAGATTGTAAGGCTGGATTATACGCTTTGGGGCTCACCTGTAAAAGGACAGCAGATCCAGGCATTTTCACCGATGACCCTGCCCAACCGGATTTATACCTACGAGACGAATTCCGGGAATGAGAACGACAACGGGGCTTACGAAGTTGTAAACAATGTAAATGCTGACTTCACACAGGGTAAAGGTTATCTGTTCCGTGCGCCCAATGACTGGGTATCTGAGAATTCTGAAACCGGGATCCCTTATCCCGGAAAATTCATAGGCGAACCCACTAACGGGAACATCAGCATACCAACCTATCCGGATGGATTTACCTCAGTAGGAAACCCTTATCCTTCTAATATAGATCCGCAAGAGTTCTTAACCGCTAATCCGGGTGTAAGTAATCTTTTCTTCTGGAACAACCCGCAAAGGGTTTACAATGCAGAAGCGGAAAGCTGGGGTTATGCAGGCAGCCGTTATGTAGCCTACAGCAGCTTGGGCTTCAACAACCCTGCTTATGAAGGAAAATCAATTTCAACGGCGCAGGGGTTCATTGTCTATGCATCGGTCAGCAGTATATATTTTGACAATTCAATGCGAACTTCAGATCATGCAACATTCTTTAAAACAGATGAAACGGAACGTCATCGGTTCTGGTTACAATTATCCAATCAGGAAGGTCATGGGTTGAACCATATCCTGATCGGTTATATGAACGGAGCCACCAACGGAATAGATCCACAGATAGAGGGAGAACAGTTCGGCTATGAAGGCTCGGCTATTTACAACCTTATAAATGAACAGAAATATGCCATTCAGGGAAGAACACTGCCATTTGAGACTTCAGATGTGGTACCGTTAGGATTCAAGGCGGAAACCGGAAGTAAATATGCCATTTCCCTCACAAGCTTTGACGGGTTATTTGCAGAAGGAGAAGTAACCATTTACCTGAAAGACAAATCGCTTGATATTGTCCATAGCCTGATGGAATCGGATTATGAATTTGAATCGGAGCAGGGAGAGTTCAAAGACAGGTTCGAGATTGTGTATGAGGAGGAGGAAGTGATGGACACAGAGGATTTGACTGGAAATTCAATTCAGATTTATCAGGATGACAGGAGCATTTTCATTGAATCAAAAGCAGATAAAATCCTATCAATAGGATTGTACGATCTACAGGGAAGGAGCCTGTACAGGAATGAGAAAGTGAATTCCAGTCATTATCAAATCAAATCTGAACGATTCGGCCCAACCGTACTCATTGTGAAAGTACAAACTCAGAATGGAAAAACAGAAACAAGGAAGATATTAAACAAATAAAACAAGGTCGGAAGCAGGGTGTCGTATGGCAATAGCCAGAGCTGGAAGCCGTCCGGCGCTCTGTCTTCCCACCCGCCTAAAATTAAAACACAAATAAGATGAAAAATCAGCTGTTAAAATATACGCTAACCATCATTTATTTAATGAGTAGCACAGTTGTGTTATTGGCCGATTCAGGTGATCCCAATGACCCGGATGCAAGCAATGATCCACCTGCACCCATTGATAGCTGGGTATTTGTGCTCCTTATAGCAGGACTTACGATTGGAGTTTACTACCTGTATATACAAAAAACAGCTTTAAGCAGAATAGAAAAGTAACCTCTTTATGGAGAATCATCTCTAACGACAATTGTTTTTCAATACAAAATTGATAAATGAATCAAAAATCGGTTATACCCATTTGTCATAAAATTTAACCGGAATAAATCAAAAATTGGTGGAAGAAATTCCTCAATGATTTGAAGGTTTAATCTCTATTTTTCATTGAAATTTGATTTCTATATGCAGAAGGAGAGACTCCCACTTTTTGTTTGAAGATTCTATGGAAACTCGCTTTTGACTGAAACCCCGAATCAAACGCAATCGAAAGCAAATTATATTTTTCGGCATCCCCGGCGAGGATCTTCATTTTCACCTCATTCACTCTATATTCATTTATAAGATTATAAAAATTGGTGTTTAAATGTTGATTCAATAATTCCGAAAGTTTTTTATTGGAAACGCCCAATTTCTCAGAAAGTTCGGTAAGATTCAGCGATTCGTCCAAGTATAACTTTTCTATTTCCAATAATTGTATCAGCTTAATTTTCAGGTCATTTATTTCATCATCGGAAAAACTGCTCAATTGCCCCGGGTGTGACTTCTTTTGTTGGCCTCCTGGCTCCTCTTCACTGGTTTTATCCGTTAGAGTCGGAGAGTTTTTCCCTTCTTTTATATAAGAAAGCTTTTCCAACAAATATTCCGGAATCAAAATTCTTGACTGGAACATTCCCTTGTATCCTAAAAACACATACAACCCTATCAGGACAAATGCTATAATTGTTCCTATGTTCCATAGAATTACCGGAAATATCAGTTCATAAACCGTGCATAAATTATCCGCGATAACAATAAAAATAAAACCGTTTATAAGATGACTAAACCACCTCAGGTTATTAATTTCCTGGCTTGAATAATTTTCCTCAAAAATTCTTTTCAATCTGAAATAAAGTTTTTTAGTGAGAATTAAGTAATATAAAAAATATAAATTCTCTATAGTGATGATAATAAAATCGTGCCTTACCATAAATTTCTGATAGGGCTTAAGAAACCCGAACACCATTGCCAGAAAGTAAGGAACGTTTATTATAAGAATAATTATAAAATAAGGAATTAGGGTTTTTACATAAGGTTTGATTAATTTTTCTTTGGGTATGAACAATGACTTAAGAAGCGTCATAACTGTCGGGCCCAAAAGGTATCCCATACCGTTACCAAAGAGAACGGCCACACCACCTATGACGCGGGAGCGATGCAAAAATCCGTAATAATAAAGAAGAAAGAAAAATGCACTTGCGAAAAAAGCTATCAGTAATTTTCTTGAGAAATCGACTTTGGATTTAACCAAAAAAAATATGATGATCCCCAATAAAGACATTCCGGCAATTAAACCAAAGTCTATAAGCATTTCCCAACTTTCCATTTCGAAAAGTAGAAACTATATGACACTTTTACAAATTTAACCGCCGGAATGTATTCTCTTTTATTTTCTAATTATTTTAGAACTGTACCGATCGTCTATTTTCAAAACATAAATACCCCTAGGCAATGCATTCAAAGTCAGTTCATGCGACGGGGAAATTTTACCTGCTGTCATTAGTTTACCATTTAAATCATATACTTTAAAATCTTTCCCTGAAAGTTTTTCCTTGCTTTGAATATGAAAAATACCGTTTGAAGGATTAGGATAAATCATTATTTCCGTTAGCAGTTCAAAATCATGGATATTCATTGTTTCATTGTCCATTTTAATTAAATAAATATCACGGAAACCTCTGGATTCAGCTTCATCCCCATTGCCTGTGTTTGGGTTCAGGTAAACCGTTCCCTCAAGCGTACCGCTCAGATAAATATTGTCATCTGAATCAACCCCTATAAAATGATCGTCAATAAAATCCGCTCCACCGAATTGACCGGCATACACAAAGTCACCTGTAGAACTAATTTTTGCCACATAGGCCGCCATGTAATGTTCTCCTTGCTGATGTATTAAAATATCGTCAAATGCTATGCTCCCCGAAATGAATCCTGTTATAAATGCTTCGTGATTAGAGTTTACTGCTATTCCATATCCCAGAGAAGCAGCTTCCTCACCGGTCGGCGCTAAATGCTTGGCCCATACTACCAAACCTTCCTGATTTATTTTCACCACAAATCCATTATAACTATCATTCGAGGTATAGTTATACGGAGATCCCCCTCCGGCTGTGGGTGCAAAACTTATAATACCTCCAAAATTGCCAACGACATAAGCATTTCCTTCATCATCTACTACCGCATCCATACCGATAGCCTCAAAAGGTGCCTCCGCTACCTTTACGGCGGATTGCAAATATCCTGACTCGTTTACATACATAAAAAATACACCTCTGTTTCCTTCTACCGTTGACAGAAAGAAAGATTCGGCCGGGTTAGGATCGAAATCAGCAGTTCCTTCAAATTTACCCGTTAAATACATAGCCCCATTCTCCATTACTCTCATTGACATTGGCAGTTCATACTCATCTCCTCCAAATTGCCGCGCCCATACAAAACTTCCATCTTCATCATACTTTACAATAAAGCCATCACTACTGAAAGAACCTTCAGGGGTCAGCTCAAAACTTTCTCCCGCAGGATTAAAATCAACAGTTTCGTAAAAATATCCTGTGATATAAACATTCCCCTGATTATCTGTCCCCAATGCCGTAGTTTCCTCGTAACCTTCACCTCCGGCACTTTTGGCCCACATATGATTTCCCTCTACATCCAGTTTAATCACAAATATATCCTGCATTCCAAGTGAGGTCAATATGTTTTCGCCATCCGGATTAAAATTAACACTTTCCTCAAATACACCCGTTACATAAATATTTCCGTCAGCATCAAATGAGATCCCTGTCCCATAATCAAAGCCAGCGCCACCGAAACTTTTTACCCATATTAAATCCCCTTGTGGTGATGTCTTAGTTACAAATATATCGAACCAGCCGTTTGAAACCATTTCCGTTTCGTTCTTTCCTGACCCGAAAAAAGCTATATCTGTAAAATAACCAGTCATGTAAATATTTCCTTCTTCATCAGTTACCATTGACCTTACCACATCTTCTCCCTCTCCGCCATATTGCTCTGCCCAGACAAAATTCTGAGCTTTTACAGAACCAATGAATGTAAAATGAATCAAAATCAAGTAAAATAATTTTCTCATCGTGTTTTTATTTTTTAAAATTAATACAGGCAAATGAAATAAGAAATATTTAAATAAAGTTCTCAACGGAAGCAATGAGACATATACTAATAATCTCATTTACAGTTAAGAATGGAAAAACATATAATTTTTAATTTTTCGCAATTCATTAAGTCGATCAACTATTGAATTTGACAATTAATAATCGTAACTTTGCAACTCAATTGTGTTGAACTAATTATTTCATTTGTATAAGCCCGAAATATGGTTGGGCGTTTCTACGGAAGACCTAAAATTTTCCTCTACAGATGGAGTTTTCGGGATTTATTTCGTTTGCTTCATTTGTAGTCTAAAAAAGACATAAATTATATATGAATAAACGAATTTTTATTCAAAAAAAATATCAATTTGACATTCACAGCCAGAAAGTCACAAAAGAATTACAAAACCTTGTCGCCGGAATTGAGTGCAGGGTTTTTGTTATTTATGACCTTTTCAATATCACGGAAGAGCAACTTCAAAATTCCCTTTATGAAGTTTTCGCTGATCCGGTGACTGATATCGTTTGGAATGATGTAGAAGATATTCTCACGCAAAGCACAGAGCGCAAAGCGCATTTCGCGTCCGAACCCCTTCCCGGGCAGTACGACCAGCGTGCCGATTCGGCCGACCAGTGTTTACACCTGCTCGGATTTAGGGAGCCGGAAGTAAAATCGGGTTATTTGTATGTGATTGAAAATATTTCGGTACCTGATCTGGAGAAGGTAAAAGAATATTTAATCAATCCGATTGAATCCCGTGAGAAAAATCTGGGTGAATTAAAAATCAGCGAAAAAACAGAAATTAAACCCGTTTTAATTGTTGACGGATTCATCAATTTCGATTCGAAACAATTAGAAGATTTACATAAAGATTTCGGCTTTTCGATGGGAATGGACGATTTGGAATTCATCCGGCAACATTTTCAATCCATCCAAAGAAATCCAACGGAAACTGAACTAAAAGTTCTCGATACCTATTGGTCAGATCATTGTCGTCATACGACTTTTGAAACGGAAATCACCGAAATCAAATTCGAAAACCAATTCAAGGATACATTACAACGAACTTTTGATTATTATTTGAAATTGCGTCAGGAACTCAACATCACCAAACCCATCCGAATGATGGATATGGCGACCATCATGGGTAAATACCTGAGTAAAACCGGCAAAATCAACAACATAGATATTTCGGAAGAAATCAATGCCTGTTCCATTGTCGTTCCCATTGATGTGGACGGTGTGGAAGAAGAATGGTTGCTCCAATTCAAAAATGAAACCCATAACCACCCGACCGAAGTAGAACCGTTTGGTGGTGCTTCAACTTGTGTGGGTGGTGCCATCCGTGATCCTTTGTCCGGACGTTCTTATGTGTTCCAGGCCATGCGTGTGACGGGCTCAGCCAATCCGTTGGAAAAAATCGAAGACACGCTTCCGGGAAAATTACCGCAACGGAAAATCACCAAAGAAGCTGCAAACGGATACAGTTCTTACGGGAACCAAATTGGCTTGGCAACAACTTTTGTAAAAGAAATTTATGATGAAGGTTACAAAGCCAAACGGATGGAAGTCGGATTCGTTGCCGGAGCAGTCAAAAAAGACTGGGTTCGGCGTGAAGAACCGACAGCCGGAGATAAAGTAATTTTATTAGGCGGAAGAACCGGACGCGACGGCGTCGGAGGCGCAACAGGTTCATCCAAAACTCATGACGGACAAAAACTGGAAGAATTAAGTTCGGAAGTACAAAAAGGAAATGCAATCGTAGAGCGAAAGATACAACGATTATTCAGAAATAAAGAAGTCCTGTCTTTAATCAAAAAATGCAATGATTTCGGTGCAGGGGGAGTTTCGGTGGCTATTGGAGAAATAGCAAGAGGCG
>CAZKOC010000034.1:0-15485 GCA_964554275.1 uncultured Weeksellaceae bacterium | reverse complement strand
CTGGAAAGCTGAAAGGTCTTTAAATTTGCAAATCAATTTATATCTAATTTAAAGTGGTAAGCATGAAAAAACTAATTATGCTGTTTTTGTTTGCAGGAAGTATAAATGTATTTTCACAAACAGTTGACGGAAAGGGAAATTTAAAGACCAACAGCCAGCAATACCTAAAAAATGTATTTGGCACTGACAGGCTTCAGGGGTGGTTTGTAAAGGGGAATAATTCTTTGCAGTTCAATCAGGCGGCATTTTCCAATTGGATGGCAGGCGGAGTGAATTCTTATGCGCTCAACGCCAATGTTGATTATGAATTTAACCTGACAAGGGGAAGGCACATCTGGGACAACAGGATAATTCTCGCTTATGGAATCCAAAGAAATGAGGGAGAGGATTACCGGAAATCAAATGATGTAATTGACTTGAACTCCTCTTATGGTTATGAATTCGCCAGGCATTTTTATTTTGCGGCAGCCATGAATTTCAAAACCCAGTTTACAACCGGTTATGATTATGCTGTTGTGGACAGTATTTCGGGAGATTATAAGAAAATTTCGAATTTTATGGCACCCGGTTATTTATCTTTTGGACTGGGGATTGATTACAAACCATCAGAAAATTTACAGTTAAATTTTCATCCGCTTACCTCCAGGTTTACTATCGTAACGGACAGTGATTTACAATTCGCCGGAAGTTACGGACTGAAAGAAGATGGAGATAACTATGTATATGAATTTGGTGCTTATGTGGGTGCGAGATATAAATTCAACATTATGGAAAATATATCATATGACAACCGGTTGGGGGTTTATTCCAACTATTTAAACAGACCGTTTAATATGGACGTCGCTTATCAGGGAGTGTTGGATTTAAAAGTAAATGAATGGATTTCTGCTCAGGCAACCATTAATTTATTCTATGATGAAGACCAGATAAAACGTACGCAGTTAAAAGAAACCTTAGGAGTCGGGTTAGCCTATAAATTTGACAATACGGCGAAATTAAAAGAACGTCCGGAAAATATACCTCCGGTAGAAATAACGCCTGAAGCCGAAGCTCCTGTCACCGAGTAAGCAGAAAATAAAAAAGACCACAAATCGTGGTCTTTTATTTTATCATAGAGATTAAATCAATTTAGCGCATAGCTTTTTGTATAACCCAGCATCCCACGGTCCTTGATCATTTCCGCGACTCCTTTTGGCAAATGATTTTCCCATCCGTCTTCTCCTTTTCCAATTTGTTCGAGAATTTTCCTTGAATAAATATCCAGATAGTCGGGATTGTAAGACTCTACGTCTTTAATTCTTTGATTGAATTTGAAGAATTTATATAGTTCTTTCAGGTTATCACTTACTCTTAAATTTTCGGAAGTGAGTAATTTATTTTCCTGTTTGTCAAGGAACGGATAAAGATACACCACCACATTTTTTTTGAATAGCTTACCAAATGCTTCCATGATCCCTCCGGGAAGGTTCTCATAATAATCCGCATTGAATACCTCCAACAGGTTATTTACCCCCATTCCCAGTCCGATTTTGGTAGAGTTTTTGGTAAATTCCGTAAAGTAGTGAACGAGTTTATAGTATTCTGAGAAATTTGAAATGATAACATTGTACCCCAAATTACCAATAATATCTGCCCTGTCAAGGAAATCCCGCTCGTCAATCTCACCATCAGAAGATAAATTGCTGAGTGTAATTTCAAAGAGTATTTCTGTATTTTCTTCCTGGACATCATCCTGATTCATAAATATATCCAGGCTGGAATGCAGCATATCCATATTTACATTCGTTACCGGACGGAAACTCCCGCGCAAAGCAAAAATGTTCTTTTTATATAAAAGTGCTGCCGGAAGAAAATTTTGCCCCTGAGGCCCGAAGATTACCGCATCGGTCATTCCGTTTCTTACCAATTGCAAACTCATCAGCCGGTTATCCACGTAGGCAAACCTCGGCCCGCTGAAATTTACCATGTCAATTTCTACCTGATCTTTGTCCAATCCATCATAAAGAGAACGAAGCAATCTTCTCGGATTGTCATTGTAATAATAAGCTCCATAAATCAGATTCACTCCCATTACTCCCAAGGTTTCCTGCTGTAGCTGCGCATTGGTCTCTTTGAATCTTACATGGAAAATGATTTCGTTATAGTCTTGTTCTTTGTCCAATTGGAAACGAATTCCCACCCAGCCATGTCCTTTGTAGGTTTTAGTAAAATCGATAGTGGTTACCGTGTTGGCGTAGGTAAAAAATAATTTGTCTTTGTGAGTATCCTGGCTCAAACGCTCTTCCATAAGGTCAGTTTCATGGTCGAGCATCTTTTTGAGACGTTCCTCTGTCACATATCTGCCGGCTTCTTCTTTGCCATAAATCGCGTCGGAAAAATCTTTGTCGTAAGCGCTCATCGCTTTTGCCAAAGTACCCGAAGCACCACCTGCTCTGTAGAAAAACCGCACGGTTTCCTGTCCTGCGCCAATTTCGGCAAAGGTCCCGTAAATATTGGAATTGATGTTTATTTCCAGTGCCTTTTGTTTCGCGGAAAGAACCTGATCAAAATTCATAAATGTATTTTAATTTTTAAGGTGTAAATTTACCAAAATTATGTTGAATTCACAGCTTAAGATTCAGTTTTTAGGAACGGGAACTTCACAAGGAATTCCTATTATAGGAAGTACCCACCCTGTTTGCTTTTCATATAATCCTAAAGATAAGCGGCTTCGTTCGTCGGTAATGATTTCTAAGAATGGAAAAAATATTGTAATTGACTGTGGGCCTGATTTTCGGCAGCAAATGCTCAGGGCAGATATAAAGGCACTTGAAGCAATTATTTTTACACATGAACACAACGACCATGTTTTAGGCATAGACGACACTCGGCCATTTAGTTTTTATGCGCAAAGACCAATGGATATTTATGCGAATGAGCGGACACTAAATGAAATTAAAAACCGGTTTCCATATGTTTTTGCAAGTGAGAAATATCCCGGCGCGCCGAGTGTGACGGAACATCTTATTGAGGGAAATTCTTTTGAAGTGGTTGGATTTAAAATTCAACCTTTGGAAATCCTGCACGGAGAACTGCCGATTCTGGGATTTTTGATCGATGATAAATTTGCCTACATAACAGATGCGAGCTATATCTCGGAAGAAACTCTGGAAAAAATTAAAAACGTAGAAGTTTTGGTTTTAAACGCTTTAAGGAAAACCGAAAAACATTACTCGCATTTTACGCTGGAAGAAGCTTTGGAAACCGCAGAAAAACTGAAACCGAAAAGAACATATTTTACCCATATAAGTGTTTCTTTGGGCTTCCATGACGAGGTTCAGGCAGAACTCCCTGAAAATGTTTTTTTGGCTTATGATGAATTAGAAATTGAAATTTAATTTTGAATTAATGAGAAATTCGGATTATATTTGCCGTCCGTTTAGCCCGAGTGGCGGAACTGGTAGACGCGCTGGATTCAAAATCCTGTGTTCGCAAGGACGTGCCGGTTCGATTCCGGCCTCGGGTACTTTAGATAAGACTTAATTCGTTTTAAATAAATGAGTTAAGTCTTTTTTCTTAATCTGGTATTACCACATTTATTACCACAATTTATTTTTTCTTCTGAACGACTCATTCAAAAATAAGCATTTTTCTCTGATTTTCTATATTTATTTCAAATTGTTAAAAACTGATCTTGTTATTGTAAAAACAAAAGAGTATTATTGATTAAAATCGTATAGATGGACAGTAGTTTAGAAAAGGTAATTGTGGATTTAAGAAAGGAGATCGAGGAATTAAAGTCAGCTCTTAACAACCAAACCCATATAGCCCAAGAATTCATTGACCGTAAGGGCATCATGCAAATGTTTAATATTTCCTATCCTACCATATATAATTGGGAGAATTATGGATGGTTAACACCAATAAAAAAGAAAAGGAGAATTTATTATTCCTATGGAGAAATTCAAGAGTTCAAAAACCAAAAATAACATTATGAATTCGGGAGGAGGGTTGAGGAATACTTCCTTTTATCTTTCCACATCCGTTACGTCAATGATTTTTACATTGAGTGCCTGACAAATTTTATGGATAGTGCCCAGTGTTGGGTTTGTTCGCCCTTTTTCTATTCGGATTAAATTGTTGTATTCCATTTCAATTTTATCCGCAAATTCAATTAGCGTAAACCCATTTTTTACCCGTTCATCTCTTATCCTTTCTCCTACCTTTTTAAACAATTCCTCCCTTGTCATTTTTCAGTCATAAATGATTGACGGTAAAGGAAAATGTTTATATTTGCCCCATTACAATCATAAATGATTGTTTCTATCTATAAATATCATTCTATTAAAACAGTAGTATTATGTTAAAAAAATTGCATTTGATTTTGGTATTGTTTATTACAATACTTATTTATTCTTGTAACCTTATTAATAGAACCTCCGATTCATTAGATATGATTCCCTATTTATTTGGGAATGAGTGGGGTTATATTGATAAAACAGGAGCCATCCTGATTAACCCGCAATTCTTGGAAGCTACCCCATTTGTTGATGGAGCAGGTTTAGTAAAATTCAATGATGGGAAATATGGTTATATTGACAAGGAAGGTAAAAGAATGATTAATACTACGTATAAATATGCAACTTTCTTTTCCGAAGGATTAGCTTGTGTAGTTCCCGAAAATGGCAAGCCACAGTTTATTGATAAACAAGGCAATGTAAAGTTTGTAGTAAATGCTGATTGCTGTGGGATTTTTAAAGAAGGTCTTGCTGCTGTGAAAGTTGGAGAAAAATGGGGATATATTAACACAAAGGGAAAAATGATGATTACTCCACAATTTGATTATGTTTCACCATTTGCAGAAGGGTTGGCAGCAGTAGCGCTGGTTTTTAATGAAGATACTGAAGCAGAAGAAATAAAAATAGGATATATAAATAAAGAAGGAAAATTGGAAATACCATATCAGTTTAAGCCTTTTTCTAGTCGTGATAATGAGACGATTACTTCTTCTTCCAATCCTTACATTACTACTGAGGCGGTTAATAGTAATAAATTACTATTATCACAATCTCAATTTTCTGATGGCTTGGCTTTGGTTTCCAATGGCAATGATTTCGGCTATATTGATAAAAGTGGAAAATATGTTATTAACCCTCAATTTGATAAAGCAGTTAAATTTAAAAATTCTTATGCAGTAATTAGTCAGAAAGGTATGTGCGGATATATTAATAAAGAAGGAAAAATCATTATTAACCCTCAATTTGAGTTTGCGGATTATTTTTATTCAGGAAAGGCACGAGTAAGAAGTTCCGATGGTAAATGGGGTTATATTGACATGAAAGGAAGATATGTCATTAACCCTCAATTTGAATCATCTTCAAAATTTTTTGGAGATATGGCATTTGTTAATATTGGGGAGAAATGGGGGATGATCGATGAGCAAGGTAAAATAGTAGTAAACCCGCAATACCAGAATATTAACTTTGATGTTCATTCTAATAGATATGAGGTTGTAGAAACTGATTATTTTGATGCAACAACAATTGTAGAAAAATTTATGGAGGGCACGACAGCACAGAGCTTCCGAAATCTGACAGCGCAAACTACACTTGGCACTTTAAAAGAAATATTCTGGAAATTAACTAGTGAAAGTTCTTATGAAGCTTTGAGCAATGAAGTAGAGTCTGTTACAGAGAAGGCCTTTCTAGATAATGTGAAATTTGGGTTTAGCGAGTCGATTATTGCAGATTACAAACCTGTCTATAGAACTGTAGATCGACATACTTACTTCGGGAAGTATACTGAACAAGTTTTTGACCACTATGAAAAAATTCCCAATAATAAAGCCCCTCTACAAAAGATTTCTCTAACGCTCGACTTTAGAGATATGAAAGCTAGGAAGAAATATGAAAAGATTTTTAATGACATTGCAGAAGCCTTAAAACAAAAAGCAACTCTAACTTCAGAAGATTCTAAGAATATAAGAATTCTTGATAATAAAGAAATGCGAATTATTCTCAGTAAAGGTAAATATTCTACCATAGAATGTGAGGTCTTTTTTCTGAAAAATAGAAAGACATCAAATGCGGAAGATAATGAATTTGCTAAGGAGGGTTTTGCGGAAGATTATGGAATTAAGGATGCTGTTGCTGTTGAAGATGATGATGAGTAGAGGGTTGTTAGAGTAGTACCATCCAGTCGCTTTAAAAATGTGATATTCTATATTATTATTTAACTAGTTCGCTATAAACTTTTTAATATCCCTCTTCATGTTTTTAATCTCCTCTAGTATCAAGGAAATGTCGGTAGTATTAGGAGGAACTTCTTTACTTGTGAAAGAGTGAAACCGCCAAATTTCCAATACATTGCCTGGTTCCACACTGTAGGGTTCAAACTCGGGGTTAAGTGATTCCAACAAGAAAGTTCTATCTTCTTGAAAAGTGACCAGCTTAAAAACAAAATCCTGATTGCCTTTGAGAATAACAATACAAGGCGTTTTCGGCTTGATATTCTGCCAGTCTTCTATGTATTCTCCTGTTACATCGCTTCCTTCTGGGATAGGCAACATTGAGTCTCCTTCTGTCGGAAAGATCCTGAAAGTTCCCTGACGGGGTAAATTGGGTAATGAATATTTAGGAAGAGATGCAATGAATTCTGGATCATGGTATCCTGATGTGTATCCCGCCTTAGCCTTTATGGGAACATACTCTACATTTTCATGATTGTCCTTATCCACTGTGATTGCTAAAACACGAAGATTTCCGCCTCTGATATAAATATCGCTTCCCGCTTCAAGTTCCCGCAGTTTTAATTCTCCCACTTTGGATAAGTCAATTTTAACCAGCGTATCCAAACTTATTTTGAAGTGAGAAGAAAACTTTAACATATCTTCAATTGAAGGAGATCTGGTTTGTCCCATTTCTATACAATTCAGCTTGGAACGAGTCATGGAGAGTTTTTTTGCCAGATGTTCCTGTGTGAGTTTCTGCCTTGTCCGTAGAAATTTAACATTACTTCCAAAAAAAATATTTGTTTTCATTCTTTCTTATTGTTTAAATTGTAGTCGTTAGATTGACTGTAATTTAGTCAAAAGTAATAAAATTTTGAATATGGAACGGCATATCGTGCATTGTGATCTGGATTCTTTTTTTGTAAGCGTTGAACGTTTGCAAAACAGCAGCCTTATCGGTAAGCCTGTTCTTATCGGTGGGAAAAGCGACAGAGCTGTTGTAGCCTCTTGCAGTTATGAAACCCGTAAGTTCGGTATTCATTCTGCCATGCCTATGAAACTGGCACTTCGGTTATGTCCCGAAGCAATTGTCGTGCAGGGAGATCATGATTCGTATTCTTACCACTCTAATATTGTTACAGAGATTATAAAAGAGAACGTCCCGTTGTTTGAAAAAGCGAGTATTGATGAACACTATTTTGACTTAACGGGAATGGATAAATTCTTTGGTTGCTGGAAATGGGCAAAGGAACTCCGTCAGCGTATCATCACCGAAACGGGGCTGCCCATTTCTTTTGGTTTATCGGCCAACAAAACCACTTCCAAAATAGCAACAGGAGAAGCCAAACCCTGTGGAGAATTAAAAGTTGACACAGGAACAGAAAAGAGTTTTCTTGCTCCCCTCTCCATTCGGAAAATTCCGATGGTCGGGGACAAAACCTATACGCAGCTTCGTAATATGGGGATTTCAAAATGCCTGACCTTGCAACAAATGGAAGTGTTTACGCTTCGGCGGGTATTGGGGGAAAATGGTATAAGCATATGGAAAAAGGCCAATGGGCTTGATGATGCTCCTGTTGTTTCTTTTCATGAGCAGAAAAGTATAAGTAAGGAAACAACTTATCACAATGATACAATTGATATGGACTTACTCAAAAAAACACTGGCTGGGATGATAAACGAATTAGCTTTTGATCTTCGAAAAGAACAAAAACTTACAGGGTGCATCACACTCAAAATCCGTTACAGCAACTTTGATACGCATACCAAACAATTAAGGATTCCTTATACCAATTCCGATAAAATTATCAATGAGAAAGTAACGGAATTGTTTCATAGGCTTTACAGCCGAAGGATGCTCATTCGGCTGGTAGGAGTAAAATTCAGCCACCTGATTATGGGTAATTACCAAACCGACTTATTCAATGATAATGAGAAGGATTTGAGACTTGCTTTTGCGATGGATAAAATACGGATGCGACACGGGTTTAAATCCGTAGCAAGAGGGAACTTGTTTTTAGAAGAAAAATCCTGATTATATGTTATTGAACCTGCATAGTTATTACAGTTTACGGTATGGTACTCTGAGCCTTGAAACCCTCATTGAAGAAACAAGGAAAGGAGGTTATGGTACTGTTGTCCTGACTGATATTAATAACAGTTCTGGTACGCTGGATTTTATAAAAATGGGACAAGATGCAGGGTTAAATCCTTTAGCGGGGATGGAATTTAGAAACGGTGATGAACTGCTTTATATCGGAATTGCCCAGAATGAGATTGGATTTAAGGAACTCAATGAATGGATGACACTTCATAACAAAGAAAATCGTTTATTGCCTAAAACAGCACCTGAATTCAGTAAAGTCTTTGTAGTTTACCCGTATGGAAAACAGACGATTAACCAGCTTCGGGATAATGAATTTATTGGGATTAAACCCTCTGAACTCAATAAAATCCGTCTTGAACCTGCTTCTCATTTGGAGCGTTATGTGATTCTTTCTCCTGTTACATTCGCTCAGGGAGATTACCAGCTTCACCGCCAGTTAAGAGCCATTGACCACAATATCCTGATTTCCCAGTTAGCACCTTCTCAAGTTGCAGATGAGAGAGAATTCTTTATATCTAAATCCGAACTTTTAGAAATTTACCAGTCCTTTCCTCAATTAGTTTCCAATACAAACAGACTACTTTCTCAATGCAGTTTTAATTTTGATTTTAAAGCCGTAAAGAATAAGAAAACCTTTACCGCAAATCGTTATGAAGACAAAGAATTGCTGTTTAAGTACACATTTGAGGGGTTTGCCAAACGATATGATCCTGACAATGCAGTTGCAAAAGAACGTATCACCAAAGAGTTGGAAATCATAGACAACCTGAATTTTTCAAGTTATTTTCTCATTACCGATGATATTTGCCGTTATGCCCGAAGCAGGCAGTTTGAATATGTAGGAAGGGGAAGCGGGGCGAACAGTGTCGTGGCTTATTGTCTTGGAATCACAGACGTATGCCCTATAGAACTTGATTTGTATTTTGAACGTTTTCTAAATCCCAAACGTAAATCCCCTCCCGACTTCGACATTGATTTTTCTTGGAAAGAAAGGGATGAAATCTATGATTATATTTTTACGAAATATGGGACTGAACACACTGCCCTGATGGGAACCATGAGTACATTTCGTTCCCGCAGCATCATAAGGGAATTAGGTAAAATCTACGGATTACCCAAAGCCGAAATTGACCGCCTGGTACACGAACCTGAAAATATGCTCAACAAGAATGAAGTAACCAATATGATTCTGAGCGTTTACAACAGAATGGCTGACTTTCCTAACCAACGCTCCATCCACGCCAGTGGTGTATTGATTTCAGAATTACCACTTACCTGTTACTCTGCAATGGATTATCCCCCAAAAGGATTGCCTACCGTACAAATTGATATGTACACGGCGGAAGACATCGGGTTTGAGAAGTTTGATATTCTTAGCCAAAGAGGAATCGGGCACATTAAAGATTGCAAGGAGATTATCAAATTAAATACAGGAAAAGAAATCAGTACAGATAATCCTCAGCAGCTTTTTAATGACCCGAAAATCGCAGAGCAATTGAAGTCAGCCAACAGCATCGGTTGCTTCTATATTGAAAGTCCTGCAATGAGACAGCTTCTGACTAAACTACGTTGTGATAATTACCTGACGTTGGTAGCTGCCAGTTCCATCATCCGTCCTGGCGTTGCATCTTCTGGTATGATGAAAGCCTATATTGAAAGACATCACGATCCTTCTAAAGTAGTTTATCCGCATCCAGTCTTTGAACTACAACTGAAAGAAACTTATGGTGTGATGGTTTATCAGGAAGATGTGATGAAAATCGGACATTATTACGGTGGGCTTGACTTGGCAGATGCAGATGTTTTAAGAAGAATGATGAGCGGAAAGTACAGGCACATCAACCATTTAATTGAAATAAAGGATAAATTCTTTGCCCATTGCAAAGCCATTGGTTATCCTGAAGCCACATCTTTGGAAATATGGAGACAGATGGAGAGTTTTGCAGGCTATTCCTTCAACAAAGCCCACAGTGCCAGCTTTGCTGTTGAAAGTTACCAGAGCTTGTTCCTAAAGACCTATTTCCCAAAAGAATTTATGGTGGCCGTACTGAATAATTACGGTGGGTTTTATAACCGAAAGGTGTATGTGAATGAAGCAAAGAAATCTGGGGCCAGTATCTGTTTGCCTTGTGTCAATAAAAGCATTTACGGCACCACCATTTACGGAGACGACATCTATCTGGGATTTGACGGAATCCTGAATCTTGAGACCCAACTGGGACAGAGGATTGTAGAAGAAAGAAAACAAAACGGTGAATATGCCAGCATTGAAAACTTTATCTTGCGTACAGGGGCAGGGCTGGAACAAGTTGTTATACTCATTCGTTGCAATGCTTTCAGGTTTTTGGGTATTGGTAAAAAGGAATTGCTGTGGGAAGCTCATTTATTACTCAATGGCCACGTGGAAATAAAAAATTCAATTCCTCTTTTTGAAACTGCATCCGAAAGACCTGTTTTGCCACAGCTTGAATATTCCGTGCTGGAAGATATTTATGATGAAATGGAACTCATTGGTTTTCCTGTTTCAGCATCCTTATTTGATTTGGCTAAATCAAATTTTCAGGGTGATGCCTTAGCAGCGGAAATGAGTAAATGCGAAGGAAAGATCATCCGCATGGTGGGAGATTTTGTAACCGATAAGAACTCACGAACCAAAAGCGGGCAACAAATGAAATTCGGGACTTTCTTTGATGCCAATGGAGACTTTTTTGATACGGTACACTTTCCTCCTTCACTGGTAAGATATCCTCTCAGAGGTTCTGGGTTGTATTTACTTGAAGGAAAAGTAACTGTTGATTTTGGTTGTCCTGCACTGGAAGTAATAAGATGCGGTAAAATGCCGTTAAAACAAGACCCAAGAAGTGAGTAAGAAAAAGAAACATACTGAGTATGCGATTGTGGATATTGAAACCACAGGAGGCAACGCATCGGGAAGCAGAATTACGGAGATTGCCATTCTTATCCATGATGGAGAAAAAGTCATTGACCGTTTTGAAACATTGGTAAATCCTGAAAAGGAAATCCCCCTACCGATTTTTGCCCTGACGGGAATCAATAATGAAATGGTTGCGAATGCTCCCATCTTTGGAGATATTGCAGAGAAAGTTTATTCAATGCTGGAGAATCGGGTATTCGTTGCCCATAATGTGAACTTTGATTATTCTTTTGTCAAACAGCAGCTGGAGGTTGAAGGATATAAATTTTCAGCCCCGAAATTATGTACCGTGCGGATGAGCAGGAGAATCAAACCTGGCTTCCACTCTTATAGTTTAGGGAATCTATGCCAAAGCCTGAAAATCCCCATTGAAAACAGGCATCGGGCGGGCGGAGATGCGGAGGCTACCGCTATTCTATTTTCGAAATTGCTGGAATGGGATGAAGAAGGAGTTATCCCTGAAATGCTGAAGCGAAATTCCAAAGAGCAGCAATTACCTCCAAACTTACCAAAAGAAGAATTTGAGAATCTGCCTACCTGCCCTGGGATTTATTATTTCAGGGATAAGACGGGGAAAGTAATCTATGTGGGAAAAGCCATAAACATCAAAAGACGGGTTTCTTCTCATTTCACAGGCCATAATCCAAACCCGCAACGACAGAATTTTCTCAAAAACATTTATGGCATCTCTTATGAAGTCTGTGCTACTGAACTGATGGCTTTTTTGTTGGAGTGTTCTGAAATCAGAAGATTGTGGCCTACATACAACAGGGCCTTAAAGAAGTTTGAACCTAAGTTTGGATTGTTTGTGTATGAAGATATTGTCGGGTATAAACGGCTGGTTGTTGGAAGGCTCAGCAAACATCAGCAATGTATTCAGGTTTTTAATCAGTTGTATGACGGGATCAATGTTTTACTGAATCTGATTGAACAGCACGGACTGGATGTAAGGTTATGTTACTTCGGGCAGCAATCGGATGGCTTTGGGGCATCCCACAAGACAGATGTAATTCCCTTGCCCGATGTGGGAGAATATAACGATAAGGTAAGGATCGCTTTGGAACAACTCAAAGAGAATCAACCCACTTTTGCTGTTATCGACAAGGGAAGGAACGAAAACGAAAAAAGCTATGTGTGGGTTGAAGAAGGGAATTTATATGCGATGGGATATATTGATGTTGACACCGATCTCAATACGCTTGAGGATATTAGAAATAGTCTCCCACGTTATTCAGGAAACTTATATATGATGCAACTTATCAATTCCTTCAAAGAAAAAAATCCTAAAAAAATCCTAAACGTTTAAAAATTTAATTTTCACTCCGCCTAGTCCGTCATCACCTTTCTGAATGTATTTTTGAAATCCTGCATCGTAGATTAGAGGTTCAATATGGACATTTGTTTCATACTGCACCCCTTTGATAGCCTTCATATAAGCATCATTCTCTCGCTTACATACTTTTCTGGTAATATAATCGCAGATAATTAAAATTTCTTCAAAACCCCCACATGAACCAATATGTATGTGCTTATAACCATCCCTATCAATTTCAACCACAAAGTATAAATTATCATAATTCCTAATAAACAATTCTTTAGCAAAATGCTCATAGTATTCAATGTCATAATCATCTTTAAAGTTGATGCTTATCTCAGTAGAGTAATTCAGCATTCCTGTGGCGGGGGCTTTGTCTTTGTAATTTATAGAATTAAATAATCTTTCTTTTTTGATGTCAGGAACCCCATGTTTCGAAGACCCTTTCTTCTTTCTTCTTCTATTGAATTCATACAAATGGTTATAATCTAAAAACCATTCGAAACATCCTCTTTTGTTTTTCTGAAAACTTAAGGCTGATGGGTTTTTCTCTATTAATTCTTTCCTTCTTCTTTTTATCTGGTCTTCAGAGAGATCTATCATCCCTGTCTTTCTATAAAAGCTTAATGGTTTCATTATTCGTACACTTCTTTTCATAATCATACATTATATATTTACTCTGATTTTAATATAGGGAGCCCCTATATTTCTATATAAATAGTGCAAAGCACATAAAAGGGAAGCATTGTGAATAAAATTTCTTGTAACACGTTGAAAATAAACAGAATAATTTTCTCAAAAAGCAGTATCTGAATCTTGTATCCAATAATTTTTATGCACCCTCTCAATTCATGAGCCATAAGCAAAGAATTTATATTGTCCAGTTTTTGTGAATTCGAATCAAACACCTATGTTTTATTTGTAGGTATTTCCGATCAGCTTAGCTGAAAATGATAGAAGTACATGAAACTGAGCATATAATTGGAAATCGCAGGGGGTGAGATCAGCGGGGTAGAATAGTATCAGATTATTAATGTTTTCGTACCCATAATTCACCAATATGGATATATTATAATAGATTGATTTTCAAAACATATAAATCAAAAATTTTATAAAATTTTTCTGAAGCCACTTACTTTATTGCTGGTAAGAGGTAGGTAGGGGGTATATAAATGGAGGGATACACAAGAGACCTCGATTATATAACCTGAAGTTTTTCTTTAAGTGAAATCGCACGTTCTTGTGCACTACTCCTCACATATTTTTCTAAAGTCTTGACACTAGAATGTCCGCTAACAGTCATAATTTCAAATAAGGTCACATCTGGAATTTTTGATAATTTAGTTATATATGATCGACGGGAAGTATGCGATGTTACTAATTCGAATTTTGGATAAATACCTGCTACTTTTCTCTTTTTTCCATCGGCAAGAATTTTATATTTGGATCCATGAACCAAATCATTTATTCCTGCCATTTGACAAACTTCTTTGATGTATTTGTTAAACTTCACATCACTGATAGACCTTGGTAATTCTCCGTCTCGTTTTTTAATTACTTCTCTTATCTGTTCTAAAATAGGAATAACAACTGAAACATCTGTCTTACCTGTTTTAACCTCTAAGAATTCTGAATCAAAACCAGAGGCGCATAAACTTAACAAATCTGATACCCGTAAAGCTGTATTGAGTTGTAAAACGAACCAATCTCTTACATTATCCAGTCTTTCATTATTGGATAAATCCAAATCAACAATTTTTTGTATTTCCGCATCATTCAAATAAATCTGATCCACTTTGAGTTCGCTTATAGGTTTTAAACCTTTCACTATATCTGGATGAACCATCTCTGAGTCGACTTCGATTGCATAGTTTAGAACCGATCGTAATTTGGTAAAATGAGTTGCAATAGAGTTATGTCCTAGTTTTTCAATGCTTTCACCGTACTTGATATATCCTTCTACCGTTTTTTTGTTTATGTCTCTTAATAATATGTCACCAAGTCTTTCCGCCTTTGTGTATCCTTGCCATGAATTTAGCATCGACTTATAACCTTTTACGGTGTTGTATTTTAAATTTCTACCATTTTTGGGTTGCCCCTCAATTCGTGTATTGTCCTTAAGGAATTCATCACAAAATTTAATGAATGTAATTTGTGGTAAATCTTCTTGGTTTTTCAAACCGAAGAAAGTTTGATAGGTACATATTAACCATTTTCCATTCACTAGACTTTGATCGCCTAGTTTATTCATTTCTTGCAACACATGGTAATCAAAGTCCATAAGGCTCTTATTGATTTCCAAATAATTTGAAAATCCACAATTCATATTCAACATCCGTTTCGGGCTCCAATACTTAGCATCAAACTTTAAGTGGTTTATTGAAATTTTCACATCAATGGTTCGAGATGTGCGCAATCTGTAAGTTAAAGATGTAATCCCTGTTTCTTTTTTTAATCTATATTTTCCAATCATAATTCTGATTTTACCAATAATACCCAGATTTAATTAGAAAAATAAATTACCACATCCGTCACCACCTTTTGATTTATTAAACTTTATAATGTTTTATAAAATACTATAAAGAATTTTTTAAAAATTTAACACTCAACTAATTATGAGCACTAAATTTTATACCATTTTATAAACTTTTATAAAGGTTCGATTTCGGCCTCGGGTACATGACAGGAAAAGTGATAAAATTATTGCTTTTCCTGTTTTTATTTTATGATTTAATCATGAATTTTTGAGATGGTATTAAATTCATTTGCCGCAATAATTCTACTAAATTAAACGTTGTTATTATCAGGGGGCTGTTTGCCCAATTATGAACCCACTACATGACAAGTAAAATTATAGGTGTAGGCAACTACATTCCCACCGAAACCATAACCAATCTATTTTTTGATGACCATAATTTTT